>QEXZ01000081.1 GCA_003160755.1 Methanomicrobiales archaeon | reverse complement strand
ATTTGAGGTAGTCCCATGCTGGGATAGGAATGAGAATTATGTAGAACCAATCATCAGCAATGTAAAGGACGCAGATATAGTCCATATTCAACATGAATACGGCATTTACGGGTTTGATGACCGATTGCCCACGCTGCTCGAGCGATTGAGGGCATCTGCAAAAAGGACAATAATAACTATCCATTGCATAAGACCAAGCCAATTCTGTGAAAGAGGAGTGATGGACGAGAATTTCGCCGGTAGAATTGCCGAGCTTGCTGACGTGGTTATTCTCCATCTCGATTCGCAGAAGGCGATATTGAAGCGGCTTGGAATACCAGCGAAGAAGATTCATATTATTCCACATGGCACAGCGCTCAGTAATGTAGATAAGGGGATTTCGCGGAAGCGGCTAAAATTACCAGAAAAGGGCAAGATAATTACGGCATTTGGTTTTGTCAATACCTTTAAAGGTCTGGACGTTTCACTTGAAGTGCTCGGAGAGATAAGGAAAGAAGTCGAAGAGGTATATCTATTTATTGCCGGCGGGGTTTCACCTACTGCACCAAAAAAAGTCATGGATTACGTCAGAAATCTCAGAAAGCAAATAAAAGAACTCGACCTTACCGATAAAGTGATATTCCCCAATAAATTCTTTCCAAATGAGGAGATACCGTATGTATTTGGAGCATCTGATATTGCTTTGTTCACGCATTATCACGAAGACAGGTCGGTTTCTGGTGCTATTCATCTCGCGATAGGGGCAAAGAAGCCTGTTATTGCCTATCGGGTACCTAAGTTTGAAGTACTTAAAAACGTTTGTGACGAACTGCTCATCCTTCCAGACAACGCATCAGGGATTGCAAAAACTGCCGTTCGCATTTTCGAGGACAAAGAATTTGAGCGATATATACTTGATAGAACGGAAAGATACCGGAAAGCAGCCTCCTGGCCAGCGACGGTACGCAAGCATTTGAAATTATATAATATAAAGGCATGTGAATGATGAGATTAGAAGAGAATAAACTGCAAATATAGAAAACTATATATAGTGCTTTTAATCCATTGCTAATAATATGCGGTGATGAGGGGGTATAAGAATGAAGATTGCGGTGATGACACACTGGAATGACGAAACTGGTGCTGCGGTGCACGCAAAGGCACTGGTGAATACGTGGCTGGAGATGGGGCATAAAGTGACGGTATTCAGTTTTCTCCGGGAGGAGTTCAGGGAAGACAAATTTACGGGTAAAGACGAGCGTTATGTGATAAGATGCTTTGGGAAAGACTCCCTGGACCCAAGACCCATTCTCACATCCGGGTTTGACATCTTTGTAGTGGAGGACTTAAGGGCTCTTCCCGTAGAACAACTCGCCAAGATATTCTCTATGATTAAAGAGCGAGCACGAACGGTTCATATCGTTCACGAAAATAAGTTACCGAAGGGGGCGTGGTTTTATCAGCTCCCATGGGATAAAGTGATTTACTTTGATGAGCGGCAAGAGTTCCTGAAGGATGTTTATCCTGATGCGGACTACATTCCATTTCCTTGTTTCCCTCTAAGGCATGGGGACAAGTATGAAAGCAGAAAAAGGCTTGGTTTGCCCGAGGATAAGAAAATAATCTTCACTTTCTGCCAGAGGGAATATCGTCCATACCTGAGATATTTGTGTGAAGAGCTGAAGACTAAAGCGGTCTTATTATTTGTGATTTATCCAGGCTACGAGATGCTTGAGAAGGAGTTGGCACCGCCATGGATGATTGTTCGTGAAGAAGGGGCTTTATCTGATGAGCGGTTTGACGAGTATCTATTTGCTTCGGATGTGGTTATCTTCCATAAATACCATGTCAAATACCCCCGGCTTGTCGCCGCTACAATCTTCCAGGCGATAGGTGCTGGTTGCCCAATACTTATACCACAGCAATCCGAGTACTTCCAGCCATTGAAGGATGAAGTGGTTTATTATAGTGATATGGAGGACCTGTGCCGGAAATTAGTTGCCTTTTGTGAAGATGAGAGGATAGCGAAGAATGTCATAGAAGCGGAAGAGGTGTACACGCATATAAGGTCTGCGAAGAAGATAGCAGAGATATACATAGATGTTTTTACTGAGGTATTGAAGGAGAGGGGGTTATAATTGGATGAAGCTGAGGCGTTACGAAGGCAACCCGATATTGAAGCCCAAGCCAGAGAATGACTGGGAATCGAAAAATGTTTTCAATCCTGCGGTTGTTTATGATAAGGGTTTATTTCACCTCCTTTACAGGGGTGTGGGGCGGGATGGAATTTCGCGAATCGGGTATGCAGTAAGTATAGATGGCTTCAACTTCCTTCGCTTTGACAAACCGGTTTTCACGCCGAAACTGATATTGGAACCACGGGGGTGTGAGGACCCGCGGGTGGTAAAGCTCGGGGATAGTTATTATATGTCTTATACTGCTTATTCTGAGAGTGGGATGCGGGTCGGTTTAGCCACCACAGATAACTTTATACAATGGGAAAGATATGAGATGGAATGGCCGGAGAGGGATGATAAAAATGCCGTCCTCTTCCCTGAGAAGATTGATGATAACTATGTGATTCTCCATAGACCAATGCATAAAGAGCCCATGGGCATCTGGATTAGTTACACAGATAACTTTGCTGATTGGTATGGGCAGCGAGAAATTATGGCACCGTCAGAAAGAGGGAATTGGGATAGTGCGAAGATAGGCGCGGGTGCTCCACCAATAAAGACGGAGAAGGGGTGGTTGCTGATATATCATGGCGTTGACGAGGATAGCGTATATAGACTGGGAGCGGCGATGCTCAGCTTGGACGACCCATCAGAAATATTATACCGCCATCCAGAGCCGATTCTCGAACCAGAGGCGGATTATGAAATACGAGGAGAGGTACCTAATGTTGTATTTGCCTGCGGTGCGTGTGAAGTAAGGGATAAGTACTATGTATATTACGGTGGGGCGGATAGCGTGGTTTGCGTTGCTACGGTGGATAAGGAAGAGATGCTGGAAACCATTTCATTTCCAAGTAGTAGCATATAAAGAATAGGTACGTGTTTAGCTAACCACAAGATTACACAGATTTTCACGAGAAAATATGAAGATGTAAAACATAAAATGTAAATCTAACCAATATCTTCTGCATAGTACCCTCTTCTTGTGTTAATCTCGTGAAATCTCGTGGTTTTTTTCGCCTCAGCTAAACACACCCCAAAAAATAGAAAAGAGGGGATAAACAACTTACCCCCTATGGTCTTACATCTCCCGGGCAAACGCGACCCAGGTTTCAGAAGTCGAGACATCTCTGCTTTCGTGAAGGAAATCTTCAATCACCTTCGCGTCTTCCGCTTCGTAAATCCATATCGCATCATACCTGCCCAGCGTGTGATACACTTGCAGGAACTTGACACCCTCAGGTGGCTCTTTGAGTATTTTGTCACCGAATTTTTTCGCTTCCTCTACCATGCCCGGATTAACTCTCACGCATGTTATGAACAACATTTTTTTTACATCACCCCAATATATCTGTTAGGATTTTGATATATAAATAACTTTCGATTTTTGGTTTTGTAGATAAAGTATAACTTCTACCTATTTAGGACGCAGATTTACATGGATTTACGCAGATTTATTTTAGTTTAACCGTGTTGATTCTTATCATCTGCGTCCCTAATTTATTTTCTGTTTTCTTGCAAATCATTCATTCCGTTGCTGGATAGAATTTGCTCACACATGTCGGATTTCTCGACAATATGTTTCTCACGCTTATAATGCCTACGAGCATGTCTTCTTCAACCACCGGCAGTCTTCTTATGCCCTTCTCTGCCAGGAGTTCGCATGCTTTTTCAACAGATACGTCTGGCGCGGTAGTGGTCAAAGGAGAAGCCATTATCTCTTTTGCCTTGATTTCACCGGGTACCCTGTTTCCCATTATAACTTTTATCGCTATATCCCGGTCGGTGATTATCCCCGCTGGTTTGCCTTTCGAGGTTATAACCACGCACCCTATTCCCGATATTTCCATATCCTTTGATATTTTACTGATGGGTGTTTCCTCATCTTCGGTCACGACTTGCGGTGTCATTATATCCCTAACATCTAATACTTCTACGCCCATTTTCTTTCTCCTCCTCTTTTCATTGTATATAATCTATAACTTCCTTCTATTTAAAATAATATAAGACACAGATTTACGCGGACTTATTTAAGTTAAAGATTGTTGATTTTTATCATCTGTCTGTGTTAATCTGCGTTAATCCGTGTCAATAATTTATTTTCTTGTATTTACGTACTATATAAAAATTCATCAAATATCTGTTGGCAAATGATCACGAAAAAGTTGATTAAGGACGTAACGATAAACATTTTGAAAAGGGCGGAGACAACACTCCCGGAGGACGTGAAACAGGCGCTGAGTCGTGCATACGAGCAAGAAACGAATGAAATAGCGCGGGTGCAGTTGAAGGCGATGCTCGAAAATGTAAAGCTTGCAGAGGAGCTGCAACGACCTTTATGTCAGGATACGGGGCTCCCTCTTTTTTACGTGTCGCTCGGGCGTGGAGGCGGGAGCGGGAGCGGGAACATAAACGTAAACTTTGACGATATTGAGCGCGGTATAAGAGAGGGCGTGAGGGAAGCGACGAAAACGATTCCGCTGCGTCCAAACGTGGTGAATCCGATAACAAGAGAGGGCGGAGAAACGAACACGGGTGACGGAATACCACACATAAATTATAAAATCGCAGATTTCAACGTCAATGGACTTGAGCTACTCGTGTTTCCAAAAGGAGGTGGCTCGGAGAACGTCGGGGCTTTCGCTATGCTTACACCCAAGCCGGAAGAAGAAACAGTAGAGGAAATAAAGAAGTTTGTGCTTGATGCTGTGCTTAATGCTGCCGGGAAGCCCTGTCCGCCCACGGTCATCGGGATTGGTATAGGCGGCTCAGCCGATATGGCGATGAGTCTTGCAAAAACAGCGCTGCTTCGACCGATAGGCGTGAGAAATGGAGATGACAGGGTAGCAAGAATAGAGAGCGAGCTACTCGAAGCGGTGAACGGCACGGGCATAGGTCCTATGGGTTTAGGCGGGAAAACAACCGCGCTTGACGTGCATATAGAAACCGCGGATACGCACATAACAAGTTTGCCCGTAGCGATAAATTTCCAGTGCTGGGTTGCTCGTAAAGCATCTGCGAGAATATATTCGAGCGGTAAGGTGGAATATCTATGGTAGGGGCTCGTATAGCTGAGGAAAAAACCACGAGATTCCACAAGAAGAAAAAGAATTTAGAGCAGTTGCCCGCATTGTTCATGGATGCGAAAAGGGATATTTGGAAGAAGCAGTCACTAATGCGATGCGAAGATGGGTAGAAGAAAAGAGGCAGGAAAAGATAGCAGAAAGAGAGTTAAAACTATTGGAGACCTATATTTAAGAGTTTATATACTTCAATTGCTCTTCTATTATACCAAAAACTTTAGACAGTGCTTAGAAACCATTAATAGCTTATCATTGCTTTTAAATTTGTGTAGTCACTAACAATTAATTTGATTAGAGTGGAGCTTTAACATAAAAACGTTTGATATGGCGTTATTTAAACAATCAAAAATAAAATATAGGAGAGGTTATTTAAATAGTCTGAAAGTCAGGTAAATAACAAAAACTTAATCGTGGAAATGGGTAGAAAAGCAAGGGAAAAAATAGAAGAGTAATATAATAGACTTGTTGCAAAATAATATCCCGCGAAAAAATGAGGTGCTCCTATTCCAGTCCTCACTTCCGGTTCAACAGCACTTCAAATGATAATTCCACAATCCACACGATATCAACATAGCCACATCATTGAATTCATCTTTTTTGTTTCGAAACTTGTCGCTCGTTATCCTAAATCGCTTAGCTCCACCGATAGCGTGCTCTACCAGGACTCTAAAACCACTGATAACCTTATTCTGCGCCTTCTCCTCATCTGTCAATTCTTTTCCCTTAGGCTTTTTTTTTTCGTGGCATCCTAACAGTCGCTTCTGGATAGTCCTTTTCAACGCCAGTGAAGCCCAGATCCAGCCATAAAGTTATGCGTTTTGGGAATAGCCCCTGCGGAAATAGCTCTTTAAACATCCCATAATCATGCTTTTTACCCGCCTCTGGTGGGCTCAAATAACCAATTCGTCTATTCTTATCGGCGATGACTATATTCTTGCGAGTATGCGCCTTCTTCTTGCCGGAGTAGTTTTCCTTTTGCTTCTCACTGTCTTTGGGTCTTTGGATCGGTCTCTCAGTCCCATCGATGAATAAGTCCTTAACAGCGGGAAATATCTCAAATAACTCCTCTAAGGTGCTAATTTTTCTCTTTGGCAGCACCATCTTTTTATCGAGCACTTTCTCTAGGATGGGTGTTAATTTCTGGACATTGCGGAAAGCATTCGACCTGTCAAGATCAAATAGCAGCCCTAAGACGTCAAAAGTGGGATAACATTTGAAATAAAAGAGAACGAAAAACAATTTTTCTGTAAAACTTCTCAAATTTCCCGTTCTGCCACTTCCTGGTTTCCTTTCTCTATCTCCCCGCTTCACGCCTATCTCATATCTAATCCACCCCTCCTTTTGAAGTTCTTGACCGAAACTCTGCACCAGTTGATTAAATTCTCGCGCGGATAGCCCTGCCGTGGCTCTCATTAATCTATCGCTTTTTAAAGCTCGATTAACGGTTATCATATTTGATAACACATGTTATACCTGATTAAAACCCTCTCAGTAGAGATAACTTTTAATGTAACTACTCACCTTTAGGAAGCCCCCACCTCACAACCTGCCACTCCGGCGGGTGGATCGAACTTCGCCCTGACCATTTCGATAAATCGCTCTCCTCTCTTCTTTGCTGTTTCGTAGGTGCTTAAGATCACTTCAAATACTTCAGCGCCGGTCCATGTCCTCCTGCCACCACTAATCTTGCGGTGGAGTACGCCCTGGCGGATAGCTCGTTCTGCGTCGTTATTGTGCCAGGGTACACCCTCGTGGTCCATGAACGTGAATAACATATCCAGTCGCTTTCGGAGTTCCTTGGAGATCCGTACGGCGTCATCATCGGTCCACTTCCTATCAAGAAATGCTTTCATCTCTTTTTGAAATTCTCTGCAAGCGTTTTTGCGTTCTTCCATGGATGGCATAGGGTCGTTCTCCGTATACTCGACTGCCCTTTTCAGAATCGACCGAATCCCGTCAGCAAAATCTATAAACTGCCCGGGAGGTCTCCCCGGTTTCGTTAATTTCGCAGATCCGGATGATAAGAGTGTGCGCGGTTCTATCCTGTGTTTGATCTCTGCTCTCTCCAGCCACCGATTTACATGAAGCAGATCAAGCTGATGTCCTTCGC
>QEXZ01000080.1 GCA_003160755.1 Methanomicrobiales archaeon | reverse complement strand
AGGTTCCCTAAGGCTGCGTTGGCGATCATCACACCCAGCATTTCGTTGGTAAACGGAAATGCACCGTGAACAACCACTATCTTCAGTGTCGGGAAGTCGTTAGCAACACGTTGAATGCGTGCTGGCTCTGCATACGAAATATCTGGCCCCTGCATCAGGCTGCATGTTAGATACAGCACACCACCGAGCTCGGCACATCGAGCATAAATGGGATAAATTCGCTTGTCGTCCACGTAGAGCGGTGGAACCCACCAACCGGGATCTACCGCAATCCCTTTGAACCCCATATCCTTAATGGTACGCTCAATCTCTTCTACTGCTGCTACTACATCGCTACCGTTAATCCCAGCAAGAGCAACGGGAAATCTGTCCGGGTACCTGTCACGAAGTTCAGCTATGTCGTCGTTGGAAACAATGCGATGACCTGCTTGCCTGCCTACCAGTATCCCCTTATCAACACCCGCTTCATCCATCTCCGCGATGAACAACTCGAGCGATTTCTTTACCATTGACTGTGGACGTTCGTAGCCGCTTATAAGCGGACTGCGTTTAGCAGGTTTACGAGCTTCAGGTGCCGATGCAAGCACCAGTTGAAAACTCTTGTACGGAGGTCTCACACGTGCATCAATTATCATTCTTCTTTCTCTTTTAAATGTTCAGCTATCTTCAATAACATACGGAAAGTGCTGACATTTATATAAAGTTTTATGGTGAACCACAGATTACACAGATTTTCACGAGAAACAGACCTGAAAGTTCGTCGTCACCCGACCATGAGAAAGCAATGACTTTATTCATTTATCCTTTCGAGCCGCATCCTGAACTCTTTTCTGTGCCTTTTCTCTTCATCCAATATATGCTTCAGGACGCCCACCACTTCTGCATCATTTATCGCATCAATCTGCTGCTTGTATCTCTCGATGCCTTCTGTTTCAAGTGCTATCTGCCTCTCTAATTGACTTTTCCTGATATCCAGGGTAAAACGGCAATAGTTGTGGACGATGGTATAGCATCTGGTTTTACTATGCTTGTAGCAATTTCATCGTTGAAAAAGAAGGAGCCAAAGAGGATTATAAGATTTCTATCCTTTGACGCATAACTTTAATAATTTTCAACGGGCAGAGAATTACGCGTGCTCATCAGAGCGAGGCTGAGAAATACTCCTTGACCATGATCAGCGGTTTCCCCTGGGTAATGATGTTATACGTTCTCCAGAGGTAAGGACCGGGACAAGCCAACAGCTCCTCAAGATGACGGTCGCTACTCAAGTAGCCGACATCTATGATCTCTCTCCGCGCTTCGATTCTGTGCCGTTGCATAATCTTGCCGATGGGGATGTCGGCTCTCATCAGGTCGGCTTTGAATGCGGGTTTTAGCCTCAAGAGAGGAGTATATGACCTCGCGTAGAGGAGCGGCGAACCATCCCGGCTTCTAACGATTATGATGTCACGTTCGTTTACAGGCTCTCCAACGTCTACCGCAAGTAGGGCAGCTACTTCCCGAGGGCAAGGAACTACTGATTGCTTGATTGTACGAAGCGCAACTTCGCAGCATGAGATTAGCTCCAGAAGATTCGTCATAGAACCGTCATGGCCGAGTAATACTCTATGGATCGGAAGTAGCCCATGATGACTCCTACTTAGCGACCAAATCTTCGCAGTAGGGACATCCACGTGCCTCTGAGCCTCCCGCGAAAATGTTTTCGACTTTTTCATCATTTAAGTCTAATCAGGTTTTTCCTGCCCTTCATTATCTTTTCTATGCGTCCGTTTTTTTTTAATGAATTTAGTAAAGCACTCGTTTTCGATTTGGAAAAACCTGTTTTCTCTATTATATCAGATTGATATAGAACTCCTCCGGCATACTTCAGTATTTCGAGAATCTTCTCTTCGTCAGTTTTTAGTATCTCCTCCTCTACGATCTTCTTTTCTCGTTTCTTTTTATAGATAATCCAACCAGCGATGATAATTGCTACTACGCCTATTACACTGATCGCGACCCATAGGACCTGGAATGTTGATTGAAGTACAACACTTGGTTCGCCTGAGCTAAAATCTCTTAACCCATACCAAATTAATTCATTATCCCTTACAATATCAGGCTCAGGACTCACTGCATCAACTTTATATTCGCTCGGATATGAGATAATCAAAGCATTATCTTTAGAAAGATATAATCCCCCAGCAAATGCATCTCCAGCCATAATCCTCTTATCTTCGGTCGTGGCAAAGCCAATCCATTTGAATTGATAAGTAATCACACCATATCTACCTGTTGGCATGTCATTTACATCAAAAGATATGTTAAAATTTCGTGCTGCCATACCTCGTCCAGTTGATGCCTCAGCCTCACTAACAATCGCATTTATCTTGTCCGAGAAATATTCTAACTCGCTCTGGTTGGATTCAAGAGCTGAAACATATTCTTTAAACGCCGCCTCACCACTTTGAGTTGTCAATCCAATTCGATCTTCTATGACCCAAGTTGCCGATCCATCTTCTACAATATCAATCGTATACGTGGTTTTATACTCGTCTCCTTGAGCTTGAGCTAAAATAGGCATAATTGAAATTGAGTAACAGTAACAGGTCATACACAAAACGATCAGTGCCAGGATGGAGAAATATCTACGTGACATTGCTATTAGGATAAATAAGGATTGTATATATTTAAAGTATAATAATCACAATTGGGACCAATATTATCACTATCACAGGCGGGAGATACGGCAGGTTGAGAAAGAAGAAGTAGAGATAGAGGCTGTTACGTTTATTACCGTCCAAAGTGTGGGGTCACGAATGGAATTTGTGACTTACTTCAAAAAAGAGCCGCATATAATATTATCAAAAAATAAAAGAAAAGGAGGGGAAAAAACCTCCTTCCAATTTTTCAATTTGCATTTATGGCACTGTTACACTATCGCTTGTCTTTACGAAATTTGCCGATGAATTATAACCATTCTTTGTAACATCATCCACTGTGAAGGTAAACGTCCCTTCGGCATTTTTCACAGAGTCGGACTTCAATGCTACCTCTCCATTGCTACCTGTTGTTCCAGAGTCAGTATCACTGGTCAATCCGCTCCAATAACCAGATACCGTTGCACCTTCAACCGATTTGCTCGAATTATCGACAATGCTTACCGTCGCTACTGCCCACACAAATGTGTTTTTTGGACCCGCGCTTCTATTATCTGTTGACATAGTGATGTTATCGACATGCAAGGTGTTTGTTGGATCTGGCGGTGTTGTGTCTGGCTGTGATGCAGCTTCACCTGCATCCACTAAACCATATCCATACTGGTTATCTTTCCCTGTTGCACCTAGATCATCAGCGGTTTCTTGTAAGCGTAGTCTCACATCATCATTTGACAATGACGAGTCAGAAGCTATCACTAATGCGGCTGTCCCTGATACATGTGGGCATGCCATTGATGTGCCCTCCTCTGTCTGGTATCCCCCTAGATATGTGGAGTTGATGCTTACCCCTGGCGCTGATAATTCAACAGCCGATCCTGTGCTCGACCATCCTGCTCTTTCATCATTGCTGTTGGTTGCTGCTACTGCAATAACTGAATCGTATCTGGCGGGATAGCCTACATTGTTGCCTTTACCCAGTGAATCGCCATCGTTTCCTGCGGCTGCTACTAATAAGACTCCAGCACTGTATGCACTATTACATGCCTTTTTAAGTGATATGCTTCCAAAGTCCGAACCCAAACTCATTGATATAACATCCATATCATTATCCATCGACCACTGAATTCCAGCAATGACATCACTGACGGATCCGCTTCCACTGCTGTCTAACACCTTAACCGCATACAAATGTGCTTCCGGCGCAACTCCGACAACTCCTTCCCCGTTATCTTCTGCTGCAACGATTCCTGCGCAATGTGTCCCGTGCCCATTATCATCCATTGGATCTGCATCGCTATTTACGTAATCGTATCCATACCTGTAATTGGCATCTAAGTCTGAGTGGGTATAGTCAATTCCAGTGTCGATTATCGCCACCTTTACTCCGGTGCCATTATTGTATGCGTGTACCGTGTCCGCACCTATGCGCTTAACGCCCCAAGAATTCTCCAATTCTGTGCCAAGTGCATGCACTTCGCCATCCATTTCCACGTATGCGACTCTTGGATTTTTCTTAATCTTGTCTATTGCTTGCTCGGGTAGTTTTGCTGCTATTGCATTAATTATGGTGTATGAATGCTTTATATCTCCACTATGTCCACGAATCTTATTTTTATCCGCTTGGCTGGGCGTGTCCTTAAATCCAATGATAACAGGTACTTTTGGTTGTGCGCCTTTATCTACTTGTATCCTCGCTATTGCATCATCGTCAGAAGTAGAGAACGTTTTGTGAACTTTTCTAGCCAATGTTTTAACTTCGTTGAGCGTATTGCCTAGAAATCCCAGACCCCATCTCCCTCTGTTTATCACTCGTATTGTATCATTACCTTTAAATGATGTTCCATCTTTGAGTTCCCAGGTTACATTTAGCGTTACATTTTTACCGGTTTTATTCAGCACATCTACATCTACTTTACCGGTTTCATTCAGCACAGCTACTAACTCTTGTCTGTTGAACTTTGCTATGAACCTATTATCACCGTCAATCCTTTTCTTTGAATCAGCAGGTACACTTTCACATTCAACCGTGCTGATGTTTATATCTGCAACATTGTAGTCCTCTGGAAGCGTGATGAATGCTGTAAATACTCCTTTGCTGCCAAGGTTAAATGTCCCTGGTTTGATTTCAATTGTTTGGGGCAAGAAATATGACAAATATTCAACGGTAAAGTACACGTACTCCGACTGATTATCCTTATTGAAGACCTTTATACAGTAAGTACCTGCTTCAGTTGCATTCACCCAGAACCAGCTATCATTCTCCATACTGTCTGTTGCATTTGTTGTCAATCCCGATTGGTTAGCAACACTAAAATTAGCTGCAGTTGAATTCAGTGTGTTGTTTATCTGAAACGTCAGCGGAATATTAATACACGACCTGTTAAAATACACATTATCTGATGTATTTACTGAAACGTTTATGCCTTCTATGTACTCGCCATTTTTATTGTAGGTTGTGTTTGTTATACTTGAATATTCAACGGTAAAGTACACGTACTCCGACTGATTATCATTATTGGAGACATTTACCCAGTAAGTATCTGGTATACTTGCGTTCACCCAGAACCCGCTATCATTCTTCATACTGTCTTTTGCATTTGTTGTCAATCCCGGATGGGTAGTAACGTTAAAGCTGGTTGCACTCTCCTTTAACGTGTTGTTTATCAGGAATTCCAGGGGCGTGCAACAATCTGACACATTGAACTTGATAGTGGTATCCACTGTAACGTTTATGCCTTCTATGTAGTTACCAGTTTCATTGTAGTAGGTATGTGCACTCGCAATCCCCGTTACCGCTGCAAATATCCCAATCACAAAAATCGCTGCTAAGCCTATACTTATTACTTTCTTTTCCATTTTCATTTCCATTTTCTTTTTTCACCTCCTATTTTTTTTTATCGCTCTTTTTTTCGCCTTTTGCGGGTGGCGCTTCGGGTCTCTCTTCTATCGGTACCTCCTCAGGTACCATCTTAGCTATCACGCGATTCAGCGTATCCTCAGCAGTTCTGCGTTTGTTCAATGCTCTTTGTAGCGCTGGTTCGTATTGCTCCAGGATGCTTAGATCGCCGATTAGACCTTGTAACACTGCTTCATGTTTGCTGAGCATCTGCTGTGCATGTTGAAGCCCTTTTTCAGTGACATTTGGCTTGGTTGCGGTCGCATCAATAGCTGCTGCCTTTGCTGTATATCCGTCCATCGCTTTTTCTGCTGCTTCAGGCTTGCCCTTTTCTATCATTGCCTTTGCCTCCACTATTCTTTCTTCTGCGTGCGCCACCTGCTTGTCGAGTTTTGCATCAGCACTACGCGATACCGCCTCATCTATGTTCTCGAGCGCGATTTTTAGCCCATATAATGGGCTGTCCGGACAAAACAATCCCGGATAAGGCGGAACGTCTTCCTGTGCAGCGCTGACCGGCGTAAATGTCATGACAAGCATGAGCATCACCCCAATTGCAATAGCCTTTTCTCTCATTTTTTCGCCCCCTTTTTTTTATACACTCTCTATTACGTTTATTGGGGTAAATAAAGCTTTCTAAAGTCCTGTTTTTTCATAATTGATCCGAAAAATCCTATTCAGTTCAAAAAGGTTTAGAATAGTCCTATTTAGTTCAAGAGGAGATGTCGTGTCACAACGATAAAAGACTCAAATAGGAGCAATCCTGTTGGAGATAATGCGATGCCCCGCTTGCCTGCCTACCTACCAGTATCCCCTTGTCAACACCCGCTTCATCCATCTCCGCGATGAACAACTCGAGCGATTTCTGTACCATTGACTGTGGCGGTTCGTATCTGCTTATAAGCGGACTGCGTTTGACGGGTTTAGGAGCGCCAGGCACCGATGCAAGCACCTGTTGCAGACTCTTGTACGAAGGTCGCACGCGTGCATAGTTATCATTCTTCCCCTCCTCTTTTCATTGCTCAGCTACCTTCGTAACAGACAGAAAGTGCCGGTATTCATGTAAAGCGTATTGAACTGCAACTACCTATGGCGAGATAGTGCTCGTCTTAAATCTTCCAGATTAGTGATAGGAGTCTTGCATGTGTAGTTTTCACAGATATACACGGTTGGCTTGCCCTGAACAGCTACCTTATCTTTAATCAGCGGTATCACACCTGAAAGTTTATCGCCAGTAACACCAGACCCTATGAATGCAATGACTTTATTGGGCATAAAATGACTGTCAATCTCTGCAGTAAATGCCTGAGCTTCTTCTATCTTTTGACTTGCTATTACGACTTGTGTATGGCTGCTGAGAAAGAAATCAAGAGCACAAAGCATCTGTGTGTGCTCTAACGGGCTCTGTTCCAGTTTCTCTCCGAAGGTGATAAAAATGTCTTTAGCCAGTGTTCGCAGTTCCTCATTGTCAGTTAGAGTCGCAAGTCGAAGTAGGTTCTGTACGGCAATCGAATTGCCGGAAGGAATCGGACCGTCGTATGCTCCTTTTATGGATGCAGGAAGCTCTGTTTCACCATAGCGATTGAAGAAGAACCCACCATTCGTTTTATCCCAGAACATTGCTATCATAATATCATTCAGTTGGAGCGCTTCACGCAGCCATTTAGAGTTGAAACTGGCTTCGTATAAATCGAGCAATGCCGCGATAAGACCGGCGTAGTCTTCAATATTCCCATGTATTGAAGCTTCGCCAGCTCGGTAACGTCTAAATAATTGCCCGTCTTTCATGAGATTGTTGAGGATGAATTGAGTTGCTGAAGTTGCCGCTTCAAGAAAGCGTCTGTCACGCAATACCTGGTATCCAAGGGCGAATGCCGAGATCATCAAACCATTCCATCCGGTTATAATCTTGTCGTCTATTGTCGGTCGTATCCGTC
>QEXZ01000008.1 GCA_003160755.1 Methanomicrobiales archaeon | reverse complement strand
GAGGGTTTCATAAAGAACAGGTATGTAGGCAGGACTTTTATCATGCCAGAGGAGGCTTCGCGAGATATTGCGGTGCGACTGAAATTAAACGCCGTGCGTGCTAATGTGGAGGGAAAAAGAATCGTTCTGGTGGATGACAGTATCGTGCGCGGGACCACATCGCGAAAAATTGTGGGATATTTGAAAAAAAAAGGAGCGAAAGAGGTGCATATGCGAATAGGTAGTCCACCAATAATAGCTCCCTGCTACCTCGGCATTGATACGCCAACGAGGGACGAGTTATTAGCTTCAAAAAGGAGCCTGGACGGCATCTGCAAGTTTTTAAATGTTGATTCCGTTGGCTATCTGAGCATGGAAGGGCTTATAGATTCAGTAGGAATAGATGCGAATAATCTTTGCTTGGGCTGTCTGACGGAAAAATACCCCGTGGAAATACCGGGAGAAGTGTGCGTCGCGAGACAGCTGAAATTGACGCAATTCTAACTTGACAATTGAGAATATCTTGCTAACCGCAGAGTTCACCGAGAGCGCAGAGAATAGAGGGGCTAGAGGTTTAGCGGGTTAGAGCGGCTACTATAGTCATTCCGGTAATAAATTACAATTAATAAAAAATCCGTGTAAATCAGTGTCTTAAATAGAAGGAAGCCCTACTATATACAAAAACAATAGAAATTTAATCAAAAAGGGGGAGTGAAAAAGGGATAGAAATGGGGATAAAAGAATATTTAGGGAAGGTGTTTGGGAAGAAGGGAGGAATAACGGAGAATGAGGACGATTTTCTGGACCTGGATATAGAAGAGTACGAGGAGGGGCTAAAGGCCGCGGAAGACGTAAAGATGTACATAAAGACTGCGGAAGTTACCGGTTTATATGACGTTCCCGAACTGAAAAAGGAGATATATGCAGGCAATACATTGATTCTGGATATATCATTGGCGAAACAGGACAAAGGACTGTTAGAGAAGGTGGTAAAAGACTTGAAGATGGCGGCTTTTGACGTAGGAGGAGATATCGCGGGGATCGGGGTCGACCGGGTGATAGTAGCGCCAGCGGGAATCAAAATAGAACGGAAAAAGCTAAGTTCGAAATAACGTGGAAGAGAAATGCCCGATTTGCGGGGCTACGAGTAAACTACAGTTTTTACCATACAAAATACCTTATTTTGGCGATGCAATGATGTTTATTGCCGTGTGCCCATCCTGCGGGCATCGCTCCACCGATGTGATGCTGCTATCAGGAGATAGAGAGAGAAGGAGGAAAAGATACGAGGTGGAGATTTCTTCTGTGGATGATTTGAACATACGAGTAGTAAGGTCTTCATTTGGGAGCATCGAGATACCGGAACTGGGCGTAAACGTGGAGCCGAGACGAGGAGAAGGTTTTATCAGCACGGTAGAAGGCGTGTTGAAGCGTGTGGAAGACGCGGTGCGGATGCTGAGCCGAGATGTTAATGACGCGGGAAAGAAGCGTGCAGGACAGGTTTTGATGCAAATAGAAGACATAAAAGCGGGTAATGCGTCCATGAAACTGATAATTGATGACCCCACAGGCAACAGTGCGATAATCTCTGACAAAGCCGAGACAAGGAAGGGACGGAGAATGACTATAAAACGGTAAACCAAAAATGGATACGAAGTCCTCAAAATCGGGGGACGCACTGACAATTTTAAATACCGTGTTCGATTACCCCGCTTTTCGGTCAAAACAGGAAGAGATAATAAACAACGTCTTAGCCGGACGGAACACGCTTGCCGTTCTGCCAACAGGCGCGGGAAAATCGCTTTGCTTTCAGATACCGGCATTGATGTTTGACGGTCTGACAGTCGTCGTAAGCCCGTTAATCGCATTGATGAAAGACCAGGTGGACGGGCTGAAGAAGAAAGGTGTGCTTGATGCTGCGTATATCAATTCTATGCTCGACCAGAGCACGAAGGAACGTATCTACGAGCAGTTAAAATCAAAACAATCGAAATTGAAGATGCTGTATGTCGCCCCGGAAACGTTTGTGGACAGTAAATTAATGCGTGTTTTGAGGTCGTGCAACATCAGTTTAATAGCGATTGACGAGGTGCACTGCATTTCCGTATGGGGGCATAACTTCAGACCCGACTATTTACGACTGCGCAGGATGATAAGGGTATTAAACCATCCTGCTGCTCCACCTGTGCTCGGACTGACAGCAACAGCCACCAAAACGGTTGAAGAAGACGTGCAGAAACAATTAGGCATAAAATGTGATGTGTTCAAAGCCAGTTTCGACAGGGAGAACCTGTTCCTTTCTGTGCTCAACATGAACGTGAACGTGAAGGAAAACCGCAGGCGCAGCAAGGAAAAAATCATTAAAACGCTGTTAAAACGGCTTGAAGGCCCGGTTATTGTTTATGTCAACTTCACGAAAACGGCAGAGGCACTCGCAGCATATTTAGCCGATGCGGGTTTCAGTGCATCGTATTATCACGGTCAGATACGGAATAAAGAAACGAGGAAACGAGTCCAAAACGATTTTATAAGCGGGAGAACGCGAATTGTGGTTGCTACAAATGCATTTGGGATGGGCATTGATAAAGGGAACATAAGGGCGATAATCCATTACGAACTGCCAAAATCTATTGAGAACTATTATCAGGAGGTAGGACGTGCAGGACGGGATGGAAAACCGGCGTATTGCCTATTGCTCTATTCCGATGCGGACGAATACAAAGTACGAAAATTGATTCAGTACAATACGCCGTCGCGGGAGCAAATAGAAGAGGTGCTCCGCCTGTTGACCGAAGCATCGGGGAATTTTATGTACGTGAATGTGAAGCGAATAGCAAACGACCTGAAACTTGACGAAGTGCCCATTAGGTTAATTCTGCATCATCTCGAACGGATGGGCGTGATAAAGACGCATTTTAGAGTTTTTCGACGTGCTGCGGTACGAATAATGCGTAATGCCGCTGTCGCTGCTGATAATACTGACACGGAATCGTTAAAAACGCCGCAAGAAGCGGAACGAATGATGAGAAACGGCTATTTCAGGGATAATTTAAACGGCTGGATGGATTTGGAAGACCTGAGCAGGTCGGTTCAGATACCGGTAGGCGACCTAAACGAGATGCTGCGGGACTTAAAAGCCTCAGGCAGGCTAAAATTAGAAGAACGTGACTTTTGCACGCCAGTCAGCGTCAATCACGGTATAAAAGACGTGGACACGACTGAGTTGCTTGAAATCTTTTTACGCGTGGAAGATAGCGGCATGAGGAAGATAGACAAGGTGATAGGATATGTAGAGGGCGGGGAATGCAAGCGGAAGTTCATTCTGGATTATTTCGGTGAATCGTATAGCGGAGACTGCAATGCGTGCAGCATTTGCAATCCGTCACTGCGCTTTTTGGATGCTGATACGGATAGGGATATTGAAGCAGAAGCAAAGGTAAAACCAGAAGAATGCGTGGATGAAACGGTAATTGTGGACACTGCGGAGGAAGGAGGAGGAAAAGAAGCATCCGCAGAAAGTACCCGAATTGCATTTGCGGTGCTCGAACTGGTAAACAATCTCGATTTTCGTGTCGGCCGGACATTGCTTGCGAACATATTGATTGGGTCGAAATCAAAACGGATAATAAACCAGAATCTTCAGGAATCGCGGTATTACAGTATCTTAAAACGATATACCGCTCGTGAAGTGGTCGGCATTATTGACCAGTTGATAGCAAAAGGATTTTTACTAAAACGGCACGATAATAGCTCGAACTATCCCAGACCGTTGTTGTATCTTACCGAACGAGCGGCGAATGCGTTAGAAGAACGGCCAGCTATAGAACTGCAGTTGCCGGTAAAAAATAGGCAGGAGGTCAGCGAACCGGACAATCCGGGTGTGCTTGACGAATTGAAGAAGTGGCGACGGGATATTGCTGCTGAACGGAACATTCCTGCTTATTGCGTCTTTCACGATAGTACATTAATCGGTATCGCGAATCGGTTACCGAAAAACGAAGAAGAGTTAGAGGAGATTAAGGGCATTGGCAGGAGGAAGATTGAGGATTACGGGAAAGCGGTGTTGAGGATGGTGAAGTTGGGGGGTTAGCGGGTTTGGCGGTTTGGCGGTTTGGCGGTTTGGCGGTTTGCTAAAAAGCCCTGAAAACAGACAAATAAAACATAAAACTTTTTATAAAACCACAGAGATGTATGCATATAATTAATCATACATACATAGAGAGATATAGCGAGCGAGATGGTAAAAAATGAAAATAGAGAGGAATATAGAAGTTGAGTTCGTGAATACAAAACCCGTTGAAGAACAAGCGATAGAAATGGTAGAACGAAAAGGTCTGGGGCATCCGGACAGCTTATGCGATGGTATTGCTGAAGCTGTTAGCATAGCGTTGTGCAAAGAATATAAAAAGAAGTGCGGGATGATATTGCATCACAACACGGATAAAGTGCAACTCGTCGCTGGCAGGTCAAACCCGAAATATGGTGGGGGCGAGGTTATTTCGCCAATATACATTTTGTTAGGGGGAAGGGCAACGCGAGAATTTGAAGGCGAAGAAATCGCCGTTGATACAATAGCGATAAAAGCGGCGAAGGACTATTTGCGGAACATAAGGAATTTGGACGTGGATAACCACGTTGTAGTAGATAGTAAAGTGGGAATGGGTTCTTACGACCTTTTAACCGTTTTTAGAGATAAGAACAAGGAAATACCACTGGCGAATGATACCTCCTTTGGCGTTGCACATGCTCCTTTTTCGGAGTGTGAATCCATAGCGCTTAATGCGGAAAATCGCGTAATGGCTGAATACCGCAACCGCGAGCCCGCGGTGGGTGAGGATATGAAGGTGATGGCACTAAGAGAAAAAGATAAGATAACTTTAACGGTTGGCGATGCTTTTGTCTCGAAATACGTGGATGACTACGAGCACTATGAGGACGCAAAGCAGCGATTGAAAGAGTTTGTGAGTGGTGTAGCCGAAGAATATACAAGCAGGGAAGTACTTACCTTGATAAATATGGCTGACACACCTGACTCGGTTTATATCACGGTGACTGGAACCTCAGCGGAGATGGGAGATGATGGAGGTGCAGGTCGTGGGAATAGAAGCAATGGGCTTATCACGCCAAACCGACCTATTAGCATGGAAGGAACCCCGGGGAAAAATCCCGTGAACCATACCGGGAAAATATACAATTTGCTTGCCAATAAAATAGCCAATGAAGTCGTAGATAGCGTAGATGGCATTCAAGAAGTGTACATAAAGATTCTTTCGGAGATAGGCAGAAGGATAGATGACCCGAAGGTGGCAACCGCTCAGATTGTCTCGAAGAGCGATGTAAACCCCGGAGTGGCGGAAAAGAAGGTTGGGCGAATAATAGATGACTGGCTTTCGAACATCGCAGAGATAACGGAGATGGCGGTTAAAGGGGAGTTGAGAACGTTTTGAAACAAATCCTTTCTTAGAAAGAAAAGGTTTGTCAAAAGGATATTTTAAAAGATTTTAGAAAATATCTAATTGTGTGATAATCTCTGAACCCCGAGGCATCATACGAGACTGAGGTCTTTCTTGATGGCAGCCAGCGCTCCCTTAAGCGTGGCTTCATCCGTTTTTTCCAGACGCTTCTTCGATTGATGATTGCCAATTACCTCATAATCTCTGAGGGCATACGCTAGCTCTTTTTCCAACGCAGCCATTCGGTCTCGGAAACCTACGTATACTGAGTCTTCGGCTTCCTTAAAGACAGGACCATAGGCAGACAGAAGATAACTGCACTCAGAGGGTTCCATGCCAGCCCGTTTAAGCTGATGATGCAGAGTGTTTCCCTTAGCGGATTCTCGGGTATCAAGATGCCGGAAAAACCTGCTGAAAGGTGATGCAGCATTTTTCGACGAGCTGTCGCCGGTCCGCCCGACATATAGAACTTCACGCTTGCCATCCGATACTTTCCAGCAATAGAGCCAGAAGCCCCTGTTCAAAAGTTGTCCGTTAAACCTCATGGTTGTTGACTTCATGCTATTATATCTCTTCTGCTCCGATAGATAATTTTCGACATCCGTCCATCCATGCTTTTTTTTGTCGACTTTTTTCCCCAATGGTTGTTTTTAGCAAAGCGTTTTGCTTGCAAAAGCTTTTTCAGATGAACACAATTTTGTCTTCTACCTTTCCCCTTTTTCTTTCCTTCTTCCACCCCCCTATCTTTTCATTCAGCAACCGTTCATCCACAAAAACGAAATCGCCTCCGCCTTCGCCCGCACCTTCTTCTTTTAACAGCAACGGCATTTCATCAGGAGTGGAAAAAGCAGGAATACCCGATTCGAAAAACTTATCCGCGGCGAAATGTGACAGCTCCTTACCATATATCACCGCAGCAACGCCTTTATTCGCCAATAATTCCGCTGTGCTTGCTCCGCCACCACTGCCATCCTCAAGGAATACAACATCCCCCTTTTTCAACCCGTATTTCCTGTCCGTATCCAGTATTGCATTCCGACTGAAAGAGCGTATCACTTTTATCTTTTTTCCTCCTTTTACCTTCACTTCTCGTTTACCTTTTAACTCCTCCACGATTTGCCTTAATTCTGCATTCTCCTCCGCTCTCGCTTTTAGTTCCTCTTTCAGCCTTTTTATCTCCTTTTCTCTCCTGGTTATCTCCTCTGTCTCTTCTATCTCACGCTTCCTTGCGGTTTTCAGTGTCGCTACTCGAAAATGCAAATTCGATAGTTCAACTTCCTTTTCCGCCAGTCTCGCCTTAAGAGCCGCTGTGAGCTCTTCCAGCATCTCTATCTTATCATCCTTACCTTTCATAATTCTACGTAACCGGGGCTCATTTTCATCCGTTCGTTCACTGCCCTTTTTCATGGCTTGCTTATCGCCGCTCTCCTTCCTCCTGGCATCCCAAATCTTCATCTCCTTCTCCGCCTCTTTCTCCTCTTTAGCACGGATTAATCTGTCTATCGCATCACTTATGGATACGCCTTTAATCACCATCGCTTTTACTTCTTCTACGTCCACGCCAGGCGGCGTTTTCCTGTGCACCTGCGAGAATTTCTTTTTATATCGCCGGAATGCATTAACGCAGGCGGCTAATGCGTCACGCTCATGCACGTTGTTATATTTGTATCCCCTGCCTTTCGTCAGCGCAATCTTCTCTTCGGTCGCCAGCGATTCGTCTAATTCGGGAACGGGTGAAGAGAAAATACGGCTTATCCTTTTTACCGTTGAAGGCGTGGGTGTAACGTCCGATGCCACTATCAATGGGTTTCCACGCGATATTATCCTTTCTATCACATCGGAGCACGAATAATTTTTTGAGCTGAATACTTCTATTGGTTTTCCCTCGAGGTCAATTATGGCTACCCCTATCGTAGTGCCCGGGTCTATGCCGACGATGATGTATCTTCGAAATTTCGCAGATGAATATGCCATAATAAATATCTACTTTATACTATCTCTGTCTTATGTAAATATGAATTCGAAAATTATAACCACAAGATTACACAGATTTTATAATTTATGCCTTTGCGTTCTCCATGTGCTCTGCGGTGAAATTTGAGGATATATATGGCAATTTCACTAAAAAATAGACCGTGCCAGAAAAAAAGAAAAAATAAAAGAAAAGCCCGATGAGTGGACTTTTCTATACCGCGTAATCCAACTGTGCGTACACCTGTCTGTCTCTGAAATTCTTCAACGACATCGCGCTTGACGGGCAATAAGAAGCGCAACTTCCACAGCCTATGCAGCCATCTCCGACCTTCGCAACCTTCTTTGTTCCGCCCACTACCGTGGTCACACCGAAAGTAACCACAGGTACCAGCTCCTCCGTCAATTCTATCGCCTCGACCGGGCATATCGCTTCACATACGCCGCATCCTGCGCATATCTCCTCGTCAACCACCGAAGTCATCGCCGGCGTCTCGAGGAAATCTTTCGCCAGTAGCACACATGCCCTCGACGCTGCCGCACTGCTCATTGCGAGGCATTCGTCTATCATCGCAGGATAAACCGCAGAACCGCAGATGAATACCCCTTCGTTCACCGTGTCCACAGGCGTTAATACCATCTTTGGACGCTCCGGCTTCTCCATAAAGAATCCGTTTTTCAATGGAATCCTGAATATCTCGCTCAGTCGCTCGTTCGCCTCCGCAGGCATCGCCGGTGTGCTGAGCACCACCAGATCAGGCTTTATCTGTATCTCATCGTTGAATATCACGTCATAGACCGAAACAATCCCATCTTCGTATTTCGGTGGTTTCTCCTTGTCGTATCTGAGGAATATCACGCCTTTCTCACGTGCATCTTTGTACAGCACTTCCCACTTACCGTATGTCTTTATGTCCTGATACAGCACGAATACATTCGCATCCGGGTTCTTCTCTTTCGCTTTTAACGCGCTATCCACTACCTCGATGCTACTGTACCTTGCAGTTACGCCTTCGCCTGGCGCATCTTGAATCAATGCGATTGTATTGGCATCCAGTTTACCCGCCAGCATCTTTACAAATTCGCTTACCGTCGTCACGTTCTTCTCTTTGCCGTATCCAAAGTAACCTTCAGGCACAAAATCACGCCTCGCCCCTGTTGCAATCACACAGGCGCCAAATTCTATCTCCGCATCCTCTGCCCCCTCTGCGACTATCTTCGCCTTAAACGAACCTGCTCTTCCCTCTATTTCTTCTTCTTTCACATTCGTGTACACGTTTATTCGCTCATTAGCCGTTACTTTACCAACTAACTCCTTCAAAATGTCCGCAGCTTTCTCACCGCTCTGTAACTCAGTACTTTCTCTCAAACCGCCACCCAGTTCTGCTCCTTTATCCACTAAATGGACTTCGTACCCGGCGTCTGCAATTCCAAGTGCTGCGTTCATTCCTGATATGCCACCACCAATAACAAGCGCTTTCGGTATCACTGGATACCGTTCAACCGGTATTTCCTCGAGATACTTCGCTCGTTCCACAGCCATTTTCAGCATATCTGCCGCAGCTTCTGTCGCGTCTTTGGGGTCTTGCACCCACGCACATTGCTCTCGCAGATTTACCAGCTCCAATAAATACGGATTTAGTCCTGCTACGGCACATGCGTCCCTGACTATGTCTTCACATTCTCTCGGCGACTGCCCTGCAAATACTATCCTGGTCAATCCCTGGTCCACTATTCCGCTCTCTATCGCGTCCATCGCCTCCTGCAACGTGTTCGTCTCGCTGTTCACGTATGCAACGTCCTTTAATTCGCTGATTCGTTCCGCGACCGCAGGTATGTCTATGGAATTCGCTATTTCGCCTTCACAACCGCAAATGAATACACCTGTCTTCAGTTCATCGCCAATTTCAATAAATTTGTGCTCCTCCTGCCCAGGAATTGGCTCCGTGCGCTGTGAAAGTCCTGCAGCTTTTAACGCCGCACCACTCGCCTGTGCAACGCTTTCCCGCACCTTCATCGGTGCTGTTGCCGTTCCACACGCTAAGATACCCGGAACACTCGTTTCCAGCGGGCTCGTTAGGCTCGTTTCAATATATCCATATTTATCCGCTTTCACGCCCGTTATTTCTGCAAGTTTGCTCATGGTTTTTGACGGCAGCAAACCAACCGCAAGAACTACCATATCAAGGTCGAGTTTTTCTATCGTCCCCTTCTCGAGGTTCTCGAACTTAACGGTCAACGCTCCTCCTTCGGGTATTACCTCAGGAACCCGTGACCTTATGTATTTTACACCATATTTGTCCTTTAACTCTGCCACTAATTCCTCGTCTTTTCCAAATACCCTGATGTCCATGTAAAAGATATAAATCTCTATATCTGGGTATCGCTCTTTTACTTCCCACGCCTCTTTCGCTGTGTATGCGCAGCACGCTGTAGAACAAATCTCGTTCTCCTGGCATCTCGAGCCAACGCACTTGATAAATCCTAATCTCTTTACGGGCTTACCGTCTGACGGTCTTACCAATTCCCCTGTTTCACTTACCGTAGCAGCTTTGAGAATCCCCTCGAAATCCAGTGAGACTACAACGTCCGGACTTCCAAATCCATAACTCTTCGCTACTTCCGGAATGTCGTAGCCCGGCGCCAATACCACGCTCTCCACTCCTACTTCATTGCCCGACACGCTCAGCTTGAAATCTCCCGCTGTGCCTGACAAACGCTCTAACTCGCTTGACAGCATCAAATCTATGTTCGGATGGTTTTCCACTTTGGCTATGTAGGGTGACAACCCCATCTGACATTCCGCAAGCTCCTCCATCTTACCACCGAGTTCTGCATTCTTCTCTATCAAATGTACTTTATAACCCGAATCCGCAAGGTCAAGAGCTGCTGTTATCCCTGCAACTCCTCCCCCTATAACTGCTATTCCCATTTTCACACCACCTTCCCAAGTATTTCTTTCGTATCCACGGCATTTTTATTAAGCCCGAGTTTGTTCGGTTCTATTCCAAGCGCGAGACCCAACAACTGCGTGATGTAAATAACGGGCAGCCCTATTGTGACGCCTAACGCCTTTTCTATATCCGCTTGCTTGCCGTCCAGCATCATGCCGCACAGCGGGCATGCGAGTGAAATGCAATCTGCACCCGCATTCTTCGCAACGTCCAGTATCTTCCGCGCCATGTCAAATGCTATGTCTCCTCGCGTCATCATCAGAGGCCCACCGCAACAGACTGTCTTCATGTAATTGAAAGGCACAATTTCACCGCCTATCAGCTCTATTAACTTGTCCATCAAAACCGGGTTGTCTGGATCATCAAAAGCCGTCTCCGGCGGTCGCCCGATATAACAGCCGTAGTACGGTGCAACTTTCACGTTCACCTTCTTCTCCAGCTTACTTGAAATCTCATCCAGACCTATGTCGTTTACAAAGACGTCCAGCACGTGTTTCGTTTTTATCTTACCGTTATAGTCCAGCGAGCTGTCTATACCCTTTAGTTGCGTACGCAGAGCTTCATCTGCCTTTAATGCCTTGTTACTACGCTCTAAATTGTAATAGCAGATGCTGCACGGAGTTACAATGTCCAAATCTTCTTTCTCGGCAATCGCAAGATTCCGCGCGTTTAACGCATACAGTAATTTCGGGTCCTCTACTTCCGCAGCACCACAGCAGTTCCAGTCCTCTACCTCGACCAGCTCAACGCCTAACTTCTCAAACACCGCTTCGGTTGACATGTGCTGCTCCATCGCCGTCCCTTCAGAAGGACAGCCGGGATAGTATGCGAGTTTGTTTACACTCATTTCTCTTTCCCCCCCTCTCCCAGTTCCTCAAATATCTTCTTCATCACGTCCTTCTGCTTTATTTTCGATGCAAGCATTCCTTTAACCGGACTGCCACCACCAAGCGGCCCCATCTTTCCTTTCAAAAACATTCGCTTTCCGAAATCTTTGTAATCTTTCATCATCGCCAGCATTCCCTTAATAAAGGAACCTTCTTTCTTTGGATAATATTCCATTGCCAGTCCCATATCGTATAGCCGTCCGAACTTCTTCAGCTGATGCTGGAATGCCTTATCAAACAGTGGTCTGGGGCTGTCTATTTTTAAGTTGCCCGCTTCCTCTTCTCTCTCGGCTATTCGCCGTAGCACACCCAGCACATCGGCAATCCGCACGTCCTGAGGACACCTCGCCGTGCACGTCTGGCAGATGAGGCATACCCACAAATCAGGATTTGATAACACCTCCTCCCGCATCCCTAACAAACTCATCTGGATGATTTTCCGCGGGTTGTAACTGGGAATGATTTCGGTAATCGGGCAACCCAGCGTGCAGGTGCTGCACTGAAAACATGATGCGAGATGTTCTCCACCCGCCTCGCTCATTATCTCGTTCTTGAAGTTCGGGTCCAACTCCCATGTTTTTATTGGCATTTTACCCTTTTTTACCCTTTACCTTAACTTGTCTTCCAGCTCTTCCTCTTCGTAAACAGTGAATGGTAATGGTTCCTCAACGTCCTTACCCGGCACGTACTCGAAGATCTCCTGCACCTTCTCCGCAATCACGGGATAAAGCCTCGTCAGTGGGATGTCCTTCGGGCAGGCATCCTCACAGGCACCACAGCCGACACAGGTCGTGCTGACATGGTAGACACGCGTGAGATGATACATCAATTGATTTGCCGGAACCGCTATCGCACCTCTTAACTCCGCTATGTTCAATAAATCGCCGCCCACAGGATTTCCCAACGGTTGGTCAAAGAAACATTCCTTGCAGTAACAGACGGGGCACATATCACGGCAGTTCTTGCATACTATGCAGTCCCTCAAGAACTCCTCTAATGCTTCCACACTGCTTATCTCTGGTAGCGCCTCTTTCTTCTTCTTCGCTTCTGCTACAATCTTTTCGGTTTCCTCGCTCCGGTCTATATCCTTATCCTCCAGCGAAATATCTTCGATAGCCGATAATGCCTCAACGCCCATGTCCGTTATTCCCACGACTGTCACGTTATCACCGTCCCGCCTCACAATACCTATGTCTCCAACATCTGCAAGCCGTTTGTCGCATATCTCACACGCTTCTCGTATCGCAATCCCTTTCCCTTTCAGTTCCTCTACCTTCGCACTATCTACCCAATCTCCTATCTCTTCAGCGTGGTCCGCATAATCCTGATTCGTAAAAGCACCCGAGCAATCTACGCTTATTAGAAGCGCACTCTCTTTGTCCATTTGTTTCAACTTTATCAATTCTATCGCTGCCCTTATCTCACATGGCTTTGCCACAATTCCTATCTTCTCCCCTATCGTCCATCCCTTCACGACGTTTGCAGCATTTACAGAGAACGAGGGAGCAAATATAGCGGGCACCGGCGATTCTATCTTTTCCTTGTCCGTTACCATCATGTGTGCCACGTTATTCCCTACTCGATGTGGCAGAATCAGACAGTCCACGGCTTTCTTATCGAGCAATCCCTTAAATAACCCTTCTAAATCCCCTGATTTCCGTTCTACTCCTTTCATAGTACCTTACCTCTCAATGGACTGGGTCCCAATTCCTTTATTTCTTCCGCCAGTCCCTTCATCGTATTCGCAAATTTCTCCCCCTCTGACGCGCTTATCCAATACGATTTAAACCGATTGTCCAGCCCGAGCTGCTTCAGAATAGTCCTTATTGCCGCTATCCTTCGTCTGGCATAAAAGTTCCCTTTTATGTAATGACACTCACCCGGATGACAACCGCTAAAGAAAACGCCATCCGCACCATTTAGTAACGCTTTGAGCACAAACATCGGATCCAACCTCGCTGAACACATAAGCCTTATTATCCGAGAGTTTGGTGGATATTTCTTACGTGACGTCCCCGCAAGGTCAGCAGCGGCGTATGTGCACCAATTACAGGTAAACCCAACTATTTTCGGCTCGAACTCCTCTTCCTCTTCCTTTGTCGTTTCTTCTCCCATTTTTCTCCTCCTTTTTCCCCTGTTATTTTTGCAACTATAAATATTTTTCGCTTTTTTAACTAAGAGATTTTGTTGTATCTGTTTTAATCTACCTGTCCCATTCAAAGATCATTAAAAAAACAAAAAATTTATATAATGGTTCCGAACATCAGGATATTAAACGAGGTGAAAAAGGTATGGCAGCTAAAGCTGAAACTGAAGGAGAAGTAGAAGAGGGGAAAGCTGGGATTAGCACGGAGCAAATGACGAGGAATACAATGGAATCAATAAAGAGCACGGTAGAAGATTCCCTTTTAGAGAAAATAGAGGAGAAGGAAGTGGATGTCGCTCCAGAAGCGTTAGTGATAGGAGGGGGGATAGCGGGGATGTACGCTGCATTGGATATCGCGGATGCGGGGTTCAAGGTGCATCTGGTGGAGAGATTGCCCTCCATTGGTGGGCACATGGCGCAGCTTGATAAGACGTTCCCAACGCTCGATTGTTCCGCCTGTATTCTGACGCCACGACTGGTGGACGTGGGTGCGCATCCAAACATAAACCTGATGAGTTGTTCTGAGGTAATAGGCGTGGAAGGCTCGGTCGGCAATTTCAAAGTGAAGGTGTTGAAGCACGCAAAATACGTTGATGAAGCGACATGCACCGGATGCATGATGTGCGAAGAAGCTTGTAGACTGACGGGCAGGTTTCCAAACGAATTTGATTTGGGATTAATGAAAAGAGCACCGATATATAGACCTTTCCCTTTTGCAATCCCCGCTGCTTATAGCATTGATGCCGGGACTTGTTTGATGCTAAAGAAGGGAAAATGTGGAAAGGCAACGCTTGAAAGCACGATAGAAGCAGTGAAGAAGGTAGAGAGAGGAGAAGAAATAACCAAAGATGAAGCTCCACCCTGTGTTCTGGCATGTGGTCCAAACTGTATACATCATGATATGAAAGATGAGACAGTAGAGTTAAACGTAGGGGGGATAATAGTAGCAACTGGTTATGACATCATTCCGCCTGAGACGATGCCGGAATACAAGTATGGCGTGTATCCACACGTAATCAACGGTCTGGAGTTCGAACGTTACTCATCGGCGAGTGGACCCACAATGGGCAAGATGAACGTCGCGGGTATGCCCGAGCCAAAAGATGCGGTATTCCTCTCCTGTGTTGGCTCAAGAAACAAGCAGGTGGGTTACGAATACTGCTCGCGGGTATGCTGTATGTATTTAGCGAAACAGGCGCATTTGTTACAGGAGAAAGTCCCGAGCTGCAACATAAGTGTCTTATACCAGGATGTGCGAGCATTCGGAAAGGACTTCGAGGAGTTTTATACGCGTGTGAAGGGCGAAGGACTGAGCTATCGGAGAGGTCTGGCAGCTGAGATATACAAAAAGCCCGGCAGCGACAGAGTCATAGTGCGAGCAGAAGACACGATGCTTGGCGAGCCGATTGAACTCGAAGCGGACCTTGTAGTACTTGGCGTGGGACTGAAACCGAGTGAAGGTATGGATAAGTTACTGGAAATGCTTGGTGTCGCACTGACACCCGATAATTTTGCAAAGGAGGCACATCCAAAGTTCAGACCGGTAGACACAGATGTACCGGGAGTTTTTGTTACCGGATGTGCTCAGGGTCCGAAGGATATCCCTGACAGCGTTGCACAGGCAAAAGGAGCGGCTGGTGCTCTTCTTTCACTGTTAGCACGGGGCAAAGCGACAATAAAGCCTTCGGTAGCCGAGATGGAAGAAGCGCTGTGCATAGGGAGTAACACATTAAAAGAAATGGCAGCTAAGATAGAGGAAGGGGCGTAAAAGAGGAGGTAAAAAAATGGCAGAAGAAGAGGAATATGATTACACAAAAATCCCACCGACGGGTAGTGTAGAAGGAATAGCGGCTGGAGCACCTGAGGATAGTCCCAGAATCGGCGTTTATGTGTGCCACTGTGGTATAAACATAAAGATGGTAGTGGATGTGGAGGATGTGACGAGGTATGCAGCGTCATTGCCGAACGTCGTTGTGGCACGGCATTATATTTTTATGTGCTCGGACCCGGGGCAGGACTTGATAAGAAAAGACCTTGCAGAGGGCAGAGTGAACCGCGTGATAGTGGCTTCCTGTTCGCCTCGTATGCACGAGCCCACATTCAGAAAGACCTGTTCTGATTCGGGATTGAACCCGTTTTACTATGAAATGGCGAACATCCGGGAACACTGCAGCTGGCCACACGGGGATTTTCATAAAGAAGCGACGGAGAAGGCGAAGGAACTGGTAAGAAGTGCCGTTGCGAGGAGTGCGTTACTGGAACCATTAGAGGAGAAGTTGGTGGACGTCAAGCCGGAAGCGCTGGTGATAGGGGGTGGTGTAACTGGGATGTATGCAGCGTTAGACATTGCCAATGGCGGCTATAAGGTGCATTTAGTGGAGAAAAAGCCGTCTATCGGCGGGCACGTAGCACAATTAAGCAGGACCTTCCCCACTCTTGAACGTGTTGCTTCTCTCCTGACGCCTCGTATGATTGAGGTTGGTGCGCATCCGAACATAGACCTGATGACTTGTTCTGAGGTTGAAGAGATAGGAGGATATATTGGGAATTTCGACGTGAAGGTAAAGCGGAAGCCGAGATACATAGATATGGAGAAATGCAAAGATTGCACGCCCTGTATAGAAGCATGTCCGGTGAAAGATATACCAGATGAATTCAATGAGGGCTTGAGTACGAGGAGTGCTATTTACATACCTTTCCCGTTTGCGGTTCCGCCTGCTTATACGATTGATGCGGAACATTGTTTGCTGCTAAAAGAGGGAAAATGCGGCGATGCAACGCTTGAAACCATAAAGGAAGGCAAAGCAGTACCACCTTGCATGGCGGCATGCCCGGGTGTTATAGATTTCGAGCAGAAAGATGAGATAGAAGAGTTCACCGCTGGGACGATAATAGTGGCAACCGGGTATGACCTCGTGGACCCAGGAGTATCAGCGGAATACAAGTATGGCGTGTATCCAAACGTAATCACGAGCATGGAGTTTGAGCGGTTATTATCTCCAGGTGGACCTACGGGTGGCAAGATAGAACTGAACGGAAAAGAGCCGAAGGACATCATGTTTATAAGTTGTGTCGGGTCAAGGAATAAGCAGGTAGGGAATGAGTACTGCTCAAGGGTATGCTGCATGTACCTTGCGAAACAGGCGTACTTAGCAAAGGAGCAACTACCGGATGCGGACGTAAAGGTGGCTTTCCAGGATGTGAGAGCGTTTGGCAAAGGATTTGAGGAGTTTTACGGCGACGTAAAGACGGAAGGCGTTTTCTATATGCGAGGACTTCCTGGTGAGATATATAAGAAACCGGGCAGTGATAGGGTGGTGGTACGTGGCGAGAATACGTTTATTGGTGAGCCGTATGAGCAGGAAGCGGACCTCGTGGTACTCGGCATGGGATTAGCACCCAATAAAGACGTGAAGAGCATCATAAGTATGCTGAAGCTTTCTACGTCCGTTGACGGGTTCTTGATGGAGGCACACCCCAAGCTCAGACCGGTTGATACGGCGACAGACGGCATATTTATCGCAGGATGCTGCGCAAGTCCAAAGGACATAACCGACAGCATAGCACAGGGAAAAGCAACCGCTTCGGGTTCCCTTCTCTATCTGGTACAGGGCATGGCGAAGATAGAGCCCGCGATTTCGCAGATAGATGAGGAAATTTGTATTGGCTGTGCCCGTTGTGTCGATGTCTGTCCGTACGGTGCGCTCGAACTCGATGAGGTGCGGCATGTGATGACGGTAAACGAAGCGGTTTGTAAGGGCTGTGGCGGTTGTAATTCGATTTGCCCGTCCGGTGCCGCGACAATGAAACACTACCGCGACCGGCAGGTATATGCGCAGATAGAGGCATTGACGGAGATAACGGACGTGGGGATGTTAGCGGAACTCGAAAGTGCCGCCACCGCGGCGGTGGCAGCAGAGGCGAGTGCTGGTGCCGCCGATACGGGCTCAGAAGCAGGTGAAGGAGAGGGCGCAGAGACAGAAGCAGTGCCAGGTGCGGAGTGAGTGCGCAGAACTAACCAAGCAACCGGAAGTTATTTTTTCCTTCCGGTTCAACCGGCTTGTACACGTTGTGAACTCATGCGTTAATTAGGGACATCTTCAATTGTTTTCTCGTGAAAATCTGTGTAATCTTGTGGTTATTCCATCTTTTTATATACGTGAAAAAAACGCAAATTATTTATAAGGTGAATTTTAAGTACAATATACAAAGAAGATATGAGGAGGCATAATTAAGATGGGAACGTTATACGAGGATATGGTTGCTTATGGAGGAGAAGTTTTTGGCAAGGAGCACATGGAAACGCTCAGGGAATGCGTGCAATGCGGTAAGTGTACGGGCGGCTGTCCATCAGGGCGGAACACGGCGTTCAGGACGAGGAAGTTATTTCAGATGGCTCTGACGGATATGCGAGAGGAGATTTTCAACTCCCCGGAGCTGTGGTTCTGCTCAACGTGTTACACCTGTTACGAGCGATGTCCAAAAGGAGTGAAAACGACTGACCTGATAAGAACGATAAGGAACTTAGCGGCGAAGGAGGGGCACATGTCGGTTCCACACAGGATGATTGGCGTTTATGTGCTAAAGACGAGTCATGCCGTGCCGCTCGGTCCTGCCCAGATGGAGCTGCGGAAGGCGGTAGGGCTCGATGAAATGGCGCCAACCGCGCAGAAATACAAAGACCAGCTGGAACAGGTACAGACGATATTCAAAACGACGGGATACGATGCGATGATTGATTTTGATTGGGACACGATGAACTTGAAGGGGATGGACAAAGGAGGGAAGAAATGAGCGAAGAAGAAGGAACGAAGGAGTATGCTTATTTCCTCGGCTGTATCACACCGAACAGGTATCCGGGGATAGAAGCGGCGACAAAGCGGATATTGAAGGAGTTTGGGATAGAGACGAAGGAGATGATGGGTGCATCCTGCTGTCCGGCGCCGGGTGTCTTTGGCTCTTTTGACATGCATACGTGGCTTCCCGTGGCAGCGCGGAATCTCGCTATTGCGGAGGAGATGGACCTTGACATAGTCGTAACGTGTAATGGCTGTTACGGGTCACTTCAGGAAGCTGACCACTTACTGAAAGGGAATCCCAAATTAAAAGAGAAGACGAATGAGATACTGGGTAAATTCGGCAGAGAATTTAAAGGGACTACAAAGGTGAATCATTCAATCGTGGTTCTTCACGACGTTATTGGTCTGGACAGGCTGAAGGAGAAGATAACAAAACCGATGAACGGCGTGAACGTGGCGGTGCATTACGGCTGTCATTTCCTCAAGCCGAGAGAGGTAAGGGGACACGGCTCTTCAGAAACTCCTTACATCTTGGAAGACCTTGTGAAGGTAACAGGAGCGAAAGATGTAGATTATAAAGATAAATTGATGTGCTGTGGTGCCGGCGGTGGAAACCGAACTGCCGATTCTGTTCAATCTCTGGAATGGATGCGTCAGAAATTGGTGAGCGCGATAGAAGAGGGATGTGATTGTATGGTTCACCCCTGTGCGTTCTGCCACTTGCAGCTTGACAGAGGGCAAGCGGAGATGAACAAGGCTTTCGGCACGGACTATAATTTCCCCATCCTGTTCGCCACGCAGTTCCTCGGTCTGGCAATGGGCCTCAGTGAAAAAGAATGTGGGCTAGATATACAAACGACTACGATGCCCGAGAAACTACTAAAATAAAAATTGTTTACCGCAGAGAAGCGCTCTCCGCGATCTCGGCGGTATTTTTTTTTCCTTTTAATTTAACTACCAGAGTTTTGTAGGTTGCGAAATCACCGCTTTAAACTGCCCTTTTTTATGTCTTACCGTGCGTAAACTCTTCTCCTTTTCTGTTATTTTGTTTATTATTTCCGTCCTCTGTGCATCTTCCGTTGCGCCCTTCAACTCATTCGTCAACTCGCCTATCTCCTTTATCAATGCCCCTATTTCCTCATCCTTTTCCTTTATCAATTCATCAGATACAACACTCATTTTATCACCTCTTTTATGTATGGTATGTTTTAATTTCAAATTTCTTATATTTATGTTTTTCTATTTTTATCCCTTCAACACGATTTCTATATGAACGTCTTTGGGTATGGGTATACGCATAAGTTGTCGCAATGCTCGTTCATCTGCCTCCAAGTCTATCAATCGCTTGTGTATACGCATTTCCCAATGGTCCCATGTAGGCGAACCTTCACCATCAGGGCTTTTCCTACAGGGCACGACAAGTTTCTTTGTGGGAAGAGGGACAGGTCCCGACATTCTGACTCCTGTTGTATCTGCTATCTGCTTCACCTGCTGGCATATTCCATCCAGTTGCTTATGGTCCGTGCTCGACAGCTTTATCCGCGCTTTCTGGTCCATTCCCTCTTTCCTTTTAGCTCTGCTTACCTTATCTCCTACTTCTTCGGCTTTATGTCCATCACCATACCTGCAGCAACCGTCTGCCCCATGTCACGGATTGCAAACCTGCCTAACTGTGGTATCTCCTTTACACGCTCGATAACCAGCGGTCGTGTGGGTTTTATCGTTATGATAGCGGCATCGCCGGATTTTATGAAGTCGGGATTTTCTTCTACTACTGCCCCGGTCTTCGGGTCCAACTTCTTAGAAATTTCTGTTACCGTAGATGCAACCTGAGCGGTATGGCAATGGAAAACCGGAGTGTAGCCCACCGTAATTGCACTTGGATGCTGGAGGACAACTATCTGTGCTGTGAACTCGTCCGCAACTGTTGGTGGGGTATCCGTATGACCGCAAACGTCTCCCCGCCTTATATCATTCCTGCTTATTCCCCGTACATTCCAGCCGATATTGTCTCCTGGAACTGCTTCCGGAATCTCTTCATGGTGCATCTCTATCGTTTTTACCTCACCTGTTTTATCCGCGGGATTAAAGATAATCGTATCACCCTTCTTTAGCTTCCCGGTCTCCACTCGTCCAACGGGAACGGTGCCAACGCCTGTTATTGTATACACATCTTGAACAGGTATTCTGAGCGGAAGCTTAATCGGCTTTTCCGGCACTTTCATGAGGTCCAGCGCTTCTAACAAAGTAGGTCCATCGAACCACTTCAGTTTATCGCCACGCTTCGTTACGTTCTCGCCCTCAATAGCAGAAACAGGCAAAAACAGGACGTTCTCTTCTTTATAGCCCACGGTCTTCAGAAGTGCCATAATCTCTTTCTTCAACTCTTCGTATCGCTTCTGGTCGTAATTCACCCGGTCCATCTTGTTTACTGCGATAATCAGCTGAGTTACGCCTAATGTTCGGGATAAGAATACGTGCTCCTTCGTTTGCGCCATTATCCCGTCCTTGGCATCCACCACCAGTACCGCCGCATCCGCCTGCGACGTTCCTGTGATCATGTTCTTCACGAAATCCCTGTGCCCCGGGCAATCTACAATGGTATAATAATACTTGTTAGTATCAAACCTCTGATGAGCAACGTCTATGGTAATGCCCCTCTCTCTTTCATCCTTCAACGTATCCATCACCCAAGCAAACTCGAATGTCGCTTTTCCTATCGCCTCTGCCTTTTTCCTGTACTCATCTATCAAATGCGGATCTATCGCTCCTGCTTCCATCAGCAACCTTCCCAGCAGCGTTGACTTGCCATGGTCTATATGGCCAATCATTGCCATATTCATGTGTTCTTTCTCTACCATCTGTCTTCTTCTCCTCCTATTTTTTCTTCTAATCTACTCCTTAGTCTTTTGTTATCTATAACATTTTATTCTTTTTCCATATATATAAATAAATACCACAAATGAAACCGAAATCCGACTGTATCGCCTGTCTGGTAGAACGAACGAAATACGAGTGCGATATAGCTTTTAACGACGACAGTGAAAAAATAGGTGCAATGGAGGAATTTATCGCTTTTCTCATGGCGCATCTCGGTGAAGAAGGGAAAGCACCCGCTTTTTTCGGCACTGAAAGGGAGAGGATAATAAAGAGGCGAAGTGGAGTGAAAGACCCTCACAGAGAAATAAAAAGGAGAAGCAACGAAGTTGCGAAGGGGTTACTTTCCGAAGTGTCCGACTTTTACGATGCGGCTGTCGCGAAGAGCGGGAATAAAATGGAAGTGCTGGTACGAATAGCAGCAGCGGCGAACTCAATGGAATATGGAGTAAAGGGGTATTTTTACGATGACGATGCTTTTAAAGATGATTTCGTGCACACATTAAGTGAGAACCTTAATTGGGATAAGGACGTGATAACATCGGCAATAAAGGAGCGAAACAAGATTTTGTATTTGACCGACAATGCCGGCGAGGTATTTTTTGATGCGTTTGTGATACGAGAATTGATAGAGCTGGGTAAGGAGGTAGTTGTGTCGCCGAAGAGCGCGCCGGTTATAAACGATGCTACAACAGAAGACGTGAAGGAAGCGATTGAAAAGGGGGGTATTTCTGATTCCGGGTTGGTAAAGATAGTTCCAAGTGGTTCATGCATAGGTGTGTCATTAGAAGAGGCGGAAGAGGAATTTATGGACGTGTTCTGTGATGACCGCTATCTGGTGATAGCAAAGGGAATGGGGAATTACGAGACGATTTCGGAGTTTGAAGCCCGGGCAGAGTTGGGGTTAAGCGGCAGGTTGATATATGTCTTCAGGGCGAAATGTGAGCCAATAGCAAGTAATATAGGAGTAAAAAGGGGAGAGCTTGTGGCTAAGCTCGTGTCAAATTAGCGGTTTAGCGGTTTAGCGGTTTAGTGGCTTAGTGGCTTAGTGGCTACTAAAACCTGACACCTGTCTGGTCTGCGTTAATCTAAGTCAACAATTTATTTTCTTGTGGGTCAGGTCGGTTCACCTGTACACAGACTTTGACGGTTTCTCGCCTTTTCCGGTATATTTCAATCTTCCACCGCGGAAATCGAACTCTGGAGGGTTTCTCTCAGCATCTATCAGCTCTCGTGTTCTACCTGCAATTTGTGCTTCGGGATTTGCTGCCTCTGCCCTCGCCGCGCTCTTTGCTATGTGTAAATCGTCTATTTTCATCATTCCGGTTGCTGCTTCGGTAGCCGAGATACACGCCTGCAACTTCACGCTTAATGGGTCTATTATCCCCTCTTTCATTACGTCTTTCACGCAGCACTTATCGCTGCCCGATATACCGGCATTCTTATCACCTTTGGAATGCGCTGCCCTGAGTTTCGTAAGTGTATCTATCTGGTTCATTCCATTATTCTTCGCTAACGCCGTTGGTATAGACTCCAGAGCGTCAGCAAAAGCATCCATTGCCAGCTGCTCCTTACTCGGTATCTTCTTTGCGAATTTTCTCACACGGTATGCACATTCCACTTCCACCGCACCACCGCCGGGTACCACGCGGTTGTCCACAAACAGTTGTGCAACGGCGTGCAATGCGCTTTTTATCTCGCCTACGAGACCTTCTAAAACCCTGATTGATACGCCTCGTATAAACATCGTTGCGGATTTCTTATGCGAACACCGCTCAAAAAACACGTAGTTATCACCGCTTATCTCTCGCTGGACCACTCTACCCGCAGAGCCAAATTTGTCTTCACTGAGGTCACTCACGTCTTTCACTATCTTTCCTCCCGTAGACCGCTCCAATCGTTTCATGTCCGTTAATTTTACCCTTTTTATCAGCATTATCCCTGCTCGGCGGAATTTACCCAGCGCATCGTCATCCACACCCCACCGACAGCAAATCACGTTTGCACCTGATTTCACTACCGGGTCCACGACCGCATCAAAAATCTTTGCTCTTGCCTCCCGGAACTCCTTGAACTGCGAAGGTTTTGAGAGTTTCACGTGAATATCGAGTGCTCCGAGCGTTTCGCCCGCTTTACTGCGTTCTCGTGCCCCCGTACCGGTTTTGAGTTCTCGTCTTCCTTTTATCTTTGGCTCCTTATGTTCAAGCGGGAAATCAAGCAAAGCTATTCTCGCAGGTGTCATCTCCGTTGGAAGTGCCGACAGAACTTCTCGGTCCACCACGACCCCTTCGGCAAAACCCGTCTCCTGCATTCTTCCCCCGCTCTTTGTTTCTATCGCGATGTCATCCACGTCTATTGGTTTACTCCCCGCACCCGCACCATCGCTATCGTCATCGCTTATTCGTTTTATGCTTTGTACTACCGCGTCCGCCAATTGATCTTCCGCATAATAATCGCCTTTCTTTAACGCGGTCTTTGCCACGCACCGCAAGAGTTCATCGCCCCCTGCACCTCTCACGTCCACCTCAGCCGCTATGTCAGCTAAAACTTCTTTTACATGCTCAAGAGCGAGTTCGTAACCCTTCGCCACGATATTTTGATGCACACCCTCGTTTTTCAGCTCAAATCCACGCTTCACCAGCTCGCCCGTCAGAATCATCACCGTAGCTATGCCATCACCCACTTTCTCCCCCTGTGTTAACCCTGCATTTATCAGTATGTCCGCAGTAGGGTGCATATATTTCATTTCCTTTATCAGGCTGTACGCGTTGCCCGAAACGAGGTCAGCGGCTTCTATTTTAGTCGCTCCCTGCGTTATCAACATCTTTGACCCCAAAGGACCGAGAATCGGTTTAAACATATCAGAAAAAGTAGCGGAAACCTGCATATTCGCTTCTTGTATCTCTTCCGGCGATACGGCCCCTGGTGGCAATTCATCCTTTATTGTCATTTCTTCTTTCCCTCTCTCCTTCTCCTACATCTTCACTGTAATGCGAATAATAATAAATACATCTCTATACTAAAAATAGCTTTTAGTTCTGTAACTTGTATAGCCAAGGTAAAAAACCACGAGATTTGTGCAGGCGGTAATTACAGTGAAGGTAGCTTCTACGATTGCTTAAAACACTTTATCAAAGATTCAGGACGGATTTTAGGATATTCAACGTTCCCGTTTGTTTTACCAAAGAGGACTGAAGTAGGCATACCCGACTTTTTCGTCAGAAAGAACGGGGAGATTATCGGGCATATCGAAGCGAAAGCGCTGGATAAGAACCTGGAGAATTTTGAGAACACCGAACAATTAAAAAGATACCGGGAGTTTCTTCCTAATCTTATTCTGACGAATTTTATGGAGTTTCGGTTGTATCGAGATGGGACGCTGGTGGACAGGGTGGAAGTAGGCAGGCAGATGGATTTACAGAATTTTAAAGTGCCTTCGCCACAGAACTTAGAAGCGTTCTATGGATTGCTTGAGACGTTTTTCGGGTTCTCCACGCCGGAGATACGGAACTCGAATGACCTTTCGATTGCGCTTGCGAAGAGGACGAGATTGCTCGAAGGTGTATTGAACGAGGAGCTTTTGGCGGGGCAGGAAGCAGTAATGAATTTCTACACGGCGTTTCGAGAAAACCTTATAGAGACGCTGACGAAAGAGAAGTTTGCGGATTTGTATGCGCAGACAATCGCATACGGTCTTTTTGCAGCCTGGATGCGAATGCACAAGCAGGGCGAGCGGAATTTAAAGGCTGGTGCGTGGAAATATATTCCAGAGAGTGTGCCGCTGCTGCGGGAGATTTTCTATTCGTTTGTTGGACCTGATTTTCCGGCTTCGCTAACGTGGATTATTGATGACATAGCAGAGACGCTTGAGAAAGCTGATGTCGCTTCGATTTGCGATGAGTTCAAGCTAACGAAATGGGAAGAAGACCCGGTAATTCATTTCTACGAAACTTTCTTAGCTACTTATAACCCGGAAGAAAGACAGAGATTGGGCGTTTACTACACGCCGCTGCCTGTGGTTTCTTACATCGTGCGAAGCATTCACGCGATTTTGAAGGCGGATTTTGGTAAGGAGGAGGGATTTGCATCGAGGGACGTAACGCTGCTCGACCCTGCGGCAGGAACGTTGACTTTCGTCATTCAAGCGATAAAACAGGTAAAGGAAGAGTTAGAAGGAAGAAGAAAAGGCGGGCTCGTCAGGTCTTATTTAGAAGAACATGTAGTACGTGATTTTCACGCGTTTGAACTTCTCGTCGCTCCTTACGTTATCGGGCATTTTCGCGTGGCGATGCTTTTAGAAGAACTTGGCTACGAGCTCGAGAATGAGAAGCGGTTCAAGTTTTTCCTCACGAACACATTGGAGCTGAAGGAGCCGGAGCAGAGAGCGCTTCCGCTGACAAATCTTATTAAAGAAGCAGAGGAGGCGAAAGAGGTAAAGGAGAAGATACCTATTTGGGTTGTGCTCGGTAATCCGCCGTATTCGGTGAGTTCAGAGAACAAGTCGGATTTCATCGAGAAGCTGATGGAAGATTATAAGGAGGACGTGAGAAAAGAGCGGAACATTCAGCCTTTGTCTGATGATTACATAAAGTTCATCAGGTTTGCACACTGGAAGTTAGACCGAGCAGGCAAGGGAATATTAGGGTTTATCACGAACAATTCGTATCTTTCGGGCGTAATCCATCGAGGAATGAGGAAGAAATTGCTTGCGTGTTTTGACAGGATTTACATATTGAATTTGCACGGGTCTTCGAGAATAGGGGAAAAGACGCCGGAAGGAGGTAAGGACGAGAACGTGTTTGACATTCAGCAGGGTGTTGCGATTGCTTTGTATGTGAAGTTGGAGAAGCCGTTGGAGGAGAAGAAGGTTTATTATGCGGATTTGTGGGGACTGCGAAGCGAGAAACACAAATATCTTTTTGAGAATGACGTAGAGAGTACGGATTGGCAGGAACTTGAGCCAAAAGAGCCTTATTATTTCTTCGTGCCTAAGGATTTCGCACTGCAAGTGGAGTATGAGAAGTTCTGGAAGGTGAC
>QEXZ01000079.1 GCA_003160755.1 Methanomicrobiales archaeon | reverse complement strand
CACAGATTTTCACGAGAAATTGTATAGGATAGAAGAAGTCAGAGAACAGAAGTCAGAATTCTGTTTTCTATTCTCTGATTTCTGGTCTTGTGTTAATCTTGTGAAATCTTGTGGTTTTTTTTACAGTATCCTCTTCTTCATCTCATACAGCTTATTCAACGCCTCTATTGGCGAAATCTTTTCCAGATTTATTGATTTTAATTCATCAACCACAGGATGCGTTTGCACCACGTATTCCTTCTTCATTTCTACTTTCTTTTCTTCCTCTTCTTTCCTCTCCCGTCCTTCTCCTCCCTTTACCACTTCACTTTCCATCCTCCGCAAAACGCTTTTTGCGGATTCTATCACCTCCTCAGGCAACCCTGCTAATTTCGCAACCTGAATCCCATAGCTTTTTGAACCTCTTCCTTCCACGACCTTCCGCACGAAAAATATTTCATCACCCGCTTCTTTTATCGAAACGTTGAAGCAGTTTGTAGTGTCAAGTGCATCAGCCAGCTCCGTGAGTTCGTAGAAATGCGTTGCGAACATCGTCTTCGCTTTTAGTTTTGTATTAACGTATTCACCCACCGACCATGCTATACTGACACCGTCCAGCGTGCTCGTGCCTCGCCCGATTTCATCGAGAATCACCAGGCTTCGGTCTGTCGCATTGTTCAAAATGTTGGCGGTCTCGCTCATCTCCACCATGAACGAACTCTGACCCATCGAAAGGTCATCATAAGCGCCCACGCGGGTGAATATCCGGTCTACAACGCCTATTTTCGCTTCCCGTGCGGGCACGAACGCCCCAAGCTGCGACATCAGCACGATTAAAGCCGTCTGGCGCATGAACGTACTTTTTCCGCTCATGTTCGGTCCCGTAATAACCATCAACCGGTTATGCTCGTCCAGATGAACGTCATTCGGCACAAATCCTTCCTTTACTTCTTTCTCCACCACTGGATGCCTGCCTTCTCGTATCACAATCTCATCACTCGCATCCACTACCGGGCAGCAATACCCGTTTTCCGCGGCAACTTCTGCAAAAGCCAGGAGCATATCGAGCTCGGCAACTGAATTCGCAGCTTCTTGAATCTCTTTTGCTCGTTTTCCCACCGCTTTTCGTATCTGCTCGAACAGCTCGTACTCCAGTTCCTTTATTCTTTCCTCCGCACTCAACGCCTTCGCCTCGTAATCCTTCAATTCCTCCGTTACATACCGTTCCGCCTCGGTAAGCGTCTGCTTTCTGATATACGTTTCGGGTACTTTCCCCGCCCACGATTTACGCACTTCGATGTAATACCCGAAAACCCTGTTGTAGCCGACTTTAAGCGATTTTATTCCGGTGCGTGCTTTCTCGTGCTCTTCAAATTCCGCTAACCATTTCCTTCCCTTGTGCTTTATTTTTCTCAGGTCGTCCAGCTCAGCATTGAAACCCTCTTTTAGCAATCCACCTTCCTTTATTGTCGCCGGTGGCTCCTCTATTATGCCACGTTCTATCAGATTCACAATAGCCGAGAAGTCCTTCGACCGTAACGATTTTAAAATGGTTTTTGTCTTTTCCGCACGGCATTTGTTCAACAACGTCTGCAAATCGCTTATTTGCAGTAGCGACCGCTTAAGCAGCACTAAATCCTTTCCATTCGCATTCCCAAACGCGATTCTGCTTATTATCCGCTCGACATCGTATACTTCGCTGAAAACGTCCTTTAACGATTCCCTCAGCAGTATGTCCACATAAAACTCACTTACTACCTCCTCTCTTCTTTTTATCTCTCCCGTATCGAGTAAAGGGAACTGTAAATTCTTTTTCAGCCGTCTTGAACCCATTCCCGTACGTGTTTTGTCCAGCACACCGACAAGCGTCCCTCGCTGTGTTCCATCGCGGATATTATTGAATATTTCCAGGTTTCGCACGGTAACACTATCCAAAATCATATAATCGGAGACAAAGAAGGTCTTAGGTGGTTTTATATGTGGCAGCATGCGCTTTTGTGTATCGCGTAGATAAGAAATCACGGCTCCTGCCGCGGTTATGCCCGCTTTAAGTTCAGCACAGCCAAAACCATCGAGCGAAATCACGCCAAAATGGTTTATCAGCGTAGTGTATGCGGTTTTATAATCGAAATAGTAGTCATCATAACGTGAAATGGTGCAGGTACCCATATCCCGCTCAAGGTCATGTTCCAGCTCAAGCGAATCCGGCAGAATTATCTCCGCGGGTTTCTCCCGGTCTATCTCATTCAGCAGTGACGAATGCGATTCGTCATCCTCTAACTCAGTCAATAAAAACTCGCCTGTTGAGACGTCAACGATTGCGATGCCCGCCTTGCCGTCCAGCATGTTCACACACATCAGATAATTGCTGATTCGCTCCTCTAAGAAGGAATCCTCAATGACCGTACCGGGCGTAATCAGCCGCACGACCTCTCTCGCTTCTACGTCTTTCCGCGCTTTATCCCATACCTGTTCGCATATAGCCACCTTGTAGCCTTTCGTGATTAATTGTCGTATGTAAGGTGTTACCGCATGAAATGGGACGCCAGCCATCGGGATTCTCTTAGCTGCTCCTTTACCCCTGCCGGTCGCGGTTAAAGCGATGTTCAGCTCCCTGGCGGCTATTTTTGCATCTTCACCGAATGTTTCGTAAAAGTCGCCGACACGAAAAAGCAAGATAGCGTCGTGGTGTTTTTCTTTTATTTTGTAGTATTGCTGCATCATTGGTGTTGTTTCTGGCATTGATGTTTTCCTCCTCCTAATTTTATAAGTAACCACCGCTATAAAATATGTGTGGGATGGAAAAGAAAAAAGGGCTCGTGGCTTAGCTTGGATAAAGCACCGGCCTTCTAAGCCGGGGATCGCGGGTTCGAATCCCGCCGAGTCCGCTTTTCTTGCCCCTTTCTAAAAATAAGAACTAATTAAAGAAACAATTACTCCACTTATCACTGCCACCATCAGGAGAACTAACAAGTTAAAAAACTTTCCTAGTAGGAAACCTCTTCTGTCATGCTTTTCGTCATAATATTTCTCCACATCTTCTTTGGATTCTTCAAATTCGGTTTGGTTTATATTTTTGACAATCAAGTTCCACTTTCTAAACAGTTCACCTATCGCAACTGTGTTTATTGCTTTGGCTCTTGGTTTTCTAATAACAATATCACCAAAGTATCGTAAGAATGTATCTATTGTCCCGAAATCAAATTCTTTAATTTCCCATGCCTCAAATTCGTACTCACTTGGTGGTGGCTCGATATTTTCCAACCTATCATCAGCTAACCGTGATTGTGCCTCTATGTCTTCCATAAACTTGTCGTATGCATCATGAGGAGAAAACGGAATGGTCATTATCTTTCTCTTAAAAAGTATTTTTGTCGTTGCATCAAAAAATGTATCAATATCACGAGCAATACGACTGATTTCGTAGTCGTAAGTTAAGAGATTACCATGCGAAGATCTTATACGTTTTTTAAGGCTCTTTCTCAGTTCATTATATGTTATTTGAAAACGCTCTGAATTTGAATTAGATTTTTGGCCATCATCTTTACTTGAAAGTAGAAGTCTACTAACGGCTTCCCACGCGTTATAATATGATGCGTAGAAAGAAAGATCCGATAAAAAAGGATATAACATCGCCACTGCAAAAACGAAAATCAAAAGAAAGTATGCATGGCTCGATATAAAAAGCGAATATGCCAAGAGACATAAAGAAATCAATGTAGGAACTAAATTGTTTTTAAAAGGATAAAGAAATAGGGCTTTACTTGCTTCCTTTTGAATTTCTTGTACTTTTTTCGGCGTAGATAACTTACATTGATAAAAATGCTCCACATAACCCCTAATAATCGAGAAAAAATATTTCGATCTTGACTTATCAGTATTTTCTAATCTTCTCATCGTTAGACTTTCTCCTAAAATTTTTGGGTGATGTGAATTAAGTATAAAAAATCTATATCCTTATTAGTCTTTGCATAAGTATAAGATTAAATTAAGTAGTACATAAACCTTTTTGCAAGCAAAAAGCTTTATGAAAGAAAAAGATTTTTTTCGCCGAATAGAAAAGATAAAAACGGAGTGGCATGAGGCATTCAAAATGATGCAGAAATACTACGAAAACGAAGTTTTCAAAAGTTTCAAGATTGAATACGACGTTTCTACCTGGCATCAATTCAAAAACCCTGCGCTTATATTTCCGACAGAACGAGAAATGAGGTTCTCAACGCCAAACTCGCACATAAATTTCGATTATTATCCTTCTCCGTTAGCAAAATTGGGTATCACGGGGCATAACTTTGCTTACCTTGCCGATATTGAAGAATATTATTTCTGAGTATGAGCACAAAGCATCTTATTCCAGCTATTATTGCTATGCCGATATGGCAGATGCACTGAGGAGAATATACGAGAAAGAGAGAGTTGCTTACAGGTCGTATATTTAGTTTCTGAGAGCTGCTACAAGCTCACAATCCTTCCCATTCCCCCTTACCCTTATCGGTATCCGATTCCCTCAGCCATATCGCCCAGCAGATCAATATCTGCGAATATCCTATCTCTTTCGATAACCGCTCCATTTCCTCGATAAACCGCAAATCATCATTCGCGTGAACACCAAGTTCGCGTTCCACCACGCGTTTTATTATCTTATCCGGCATGCTCGTGTCCACACCTGCTTGCATTCGCAAATACTGGAATGTAATCAATCCGACACCGTGGACCTTTCCTATTTCATCCTTCTCCCATTCCTTATGGTTTGCGTGCTCAGCCCAATACCGCAACGCATCGAAATCCGTACCTAACTCATTTTTTTCTTTAATGCCATTTAAAACACGACTTATGTTTATCGCAGCGTGCCAAACACGTCTGTTGTTCATTATCCGTCTCAATCTCGCATCTTCCGCGGAAAGCGTTGAAAACGCATTAAACGAACTTATCTCCCCTGTTTTTACAAAATCGCGGTAAAAACGTTTAACCCGCGGCACCACGATTTGGAAGTATTTTAACCCAATCGAATCCAGCGACGCATCAACAACAATCAATACCGCATTCCCACCCCACCGCTCACCATTTAAGCATCGCAGCTCGCTTTCTTTTGCTGTTGTGAGAACCTCTTCAAATCTATCCTCAAAAATCTTCTTTGTCTTCCGCATAACAGCCACAATAATTACTCAATATCCTGTTGGATTTTTTCTTTTTTATAGCATGATTATAAAAGTAATTATGGCACTATCTAAAAATCCAGTAATTTATCACCGCGGAGAGCACAGAGTACACAGAGTTTTAAGACTGTTCCAGTCATTGTTTGTTCTTTCTGGTGCCTTTGCGTTCTCCGTGTGTTCTGCGGTGAAATTTAAGGATATGAAAAAAGGATTTTTCACATTTTTATTTGTCTTAGCAATAGCAGCACTTTTTGGTCTTATGCTTAACCCCTGCTCTACATCTGCATTTGGATTAGTAAGCAGTGAAAATGAAGGATATGCCATACAGATAAATGACCTCGGCTGCAAATTAACAGATTACGAAATAGATGTGGATTTATGGCATGCCAGTATTGTTGGCAATCATACAATAACGCTAAATAATTCTGGAGATACAGAGGTATCAATAAAGTGGAATGATGGCACTGGTGCTCAGAAAGAGAACGAAATGATAGTACCGGCAAACACGGTGAAAAAATACAGCGTTAATTTCTATTTCCATTTGTTATCACGTGATTTTTCTTATGAGTATGAAGAGATATGAATAATTGTGGTATGAATAAAATCGAAGTGCTTCTCGCTAACTTTCCTTTATATGCGGAAGACCTTGGGATAGACCTGAAAGAGCCATCAGGCAGGTTCAAGTGGTTTTTAGCTTCTGTTCTGTTCGGTGCGAGAATAAGCGAGAAAATCGCTGCTAATACCTATAAATCATTTGAGTGGTATGGTGTTGACAGCCCGGAGAAAATCATCGCTGCTGGCTGGGACGAACTGGTCAGGATTTTGGATGAGGGTGGATATGTGCGATACGACTTTTCCACGGCGACAAAGCTGCTTGATATAGCCGGGACGCTGAAAGAAAAATACGGATCATTGGAGAATCTTTACAATCAATCCGCGGATACAAAGGATTTTGGGAGAAGATTGCAGGAATTTAAAGGGATTGGTGCCGTAACGACACAGATATTCCTGCGTGAATTGCGAGGTGTATGGCAAATAAGCCTAGGGGTGTCGAGCAAAGCCGAGAGCGTAGCAGAGAATCTGGACGTAAATCTGCAAGAATTTGCGGGTGAAAAACTTTCACGTGTTGAGACTGCTCTCGTTAAAGTCGGTATAAAATACTGTAAGCGAAAGAGATGCGAGGAATGCCCGGTGCGGGGGTTTTGCAGCAATCCTTCCTTAGAAGGAGTTAAAAAAATGAGTGAAAACATTCTCTTAGTTTTTCCGTAAAGCCTTTTTCCTTCGGAAAAAGGCTTTCTTTCTTAGCACAGGTTCTTTCTTGTAGAAAGAAAGTGTTTTATAAAATCCACTACTTTCTCCGCACACGCTTCCACACTCATCTTCTCGCTATCCACCACAACCTCTGGACTCACTGGCTCTTCATACGGCACGTTCACACCCGGCACCGTTGCTCCTTCTTCCTTTGCCCCCTTATAAATACCCGAAGGAGCATACCTCGCTTTCCTCCGCCCTTCTCGTTCCATGCACGTATCTAAAGAGCACTTCACATACACCTCAGCGAAATTTTCTATGTTCTCCCTCGCTTTTTCCCGGTATTTCCTCCTGTTTGCCGTAGCATCAATGATAACGGGTTTGCCACTCTCCACCAAGAGTTTCGCCATGTAAACCAAGGAGCTATACACAATGTCCCGCTCCTGTTCCGAATAAGAAGGTTTTGGCGTGATAAAATTTCTTATCTCGTCAAGTTCAAGCACCTTCACGTTTATACCGCGCTCAGCAAAGATGTCTCTCACTTTCTCTGCTATTACGCTCTTACCACTACCCGGTAAGCCCGTTACCCATACCGCCCAGGTCATTTTTATATAGTAGTTGTATAGCTAAGATAAAAAACCACAGATTTCACAAGATTAACACAAGACCAAAAATCCGAGAATAGAAAACAGAATTCTGAGCCTGTTCTTTATCTTCTTGTACCTTCACAATTTCTCGTGGAAATCCGTGTAATCTTGTGGTTAATAATTTTCGGTAGGACTATAAATACCGAACTTCCGCATCACTACGCCCTCCGCAACTTTTGGCAGGAACAGCGTGGATTTCTGTGGAAATTCCCTCTTCTCTATCCGTGTCTTGTATTCCACGTCTGTTAATCGCGGCAGTTTAAGGAAAAACGCAACTTTGCACGTTCCTGTATCCACTTTTTCAATCGCATCATCTGGATTGTAGATGAAAACGGTATCTTCGGGCTTAAGCGTTGGCTCGATAAGCCACTCATGCAGGCTTATTACATCCAGTCCAACTCGTTCGTCGCCTCGCTCCTCTGCCAATTTCCTTATTTTCTCCCTATCTGCTCGCAG
>QEXZ01000078.1 GCA_003160755.1 Methanomicrobiales archaeon | reverse complement strand
AATGAAATTATGGTTGAACTTTTTTCTGCTGTACTTATACATTTTCAGCCTGATAGGGCGTTCGTTGACGCAGCAGACGTCAATCCAGATAGATTCGCAGTGAATCTTAAATCAGGCTACGAGAAGGGAATGAGCGGAGGAAGGAAAAGGGAAATAGAAATAATTTCCGAGTTTAAAGCAGACGTACGTTACCCGGTGGTCAGTGCAGCGTCAATAATTGCAAAAGTGCATCGTGATAGGTCAATAAGGCAGCTCGAAGCGGAAATAGGGGTGGAGATAGGCAGTGGATACCCCGCAGACCCAAAAACCATTCAATTCCTGAACGAATTGGTAAAAGAAAAAGCGGAACTTCCTGTTTATGTGAGACGTTCATGGAAAACCGTCAAAAGATTAGTTTCCTTTATATATACTTAACCTTAAACAAAACAACATACTATGGCAGCCCTTAAGAGCGATAAGAAAGCGACGAGGGATGGTGCGAAGAAGAAGCGAGAAGACACTGTCGATGCGGCTGTTATTGCCGCTGTTGCTGCTGCTAAAGAAGGGATAAAAGAATGCCCTGAGTGTGGTTCTAAATGTTTGATATGTGATTATGGTAAAGCGGAGATTTTTTGCGAGGATTGCGGGCTGATAATAACTGAGAACATTGTTGACCTTGGTCCTGAGTGGCGTGCCTTCGATTCAGAACAGAAGTCCAAACGAGCGAGGACGGGCGCACCGATGACGTATCGAATACACGATAAAGGTCTGAGCACAGTTGTCTCATCGGGTTCAGGTCTGAGTCTGGGGGAATATAAGTTACAGAAATGGCAACAGCGGACTCACGTTGCAAATACAACCGAAAGGAGCTTCATCTTTGCACTCTCTGAGATCGACCGGATGGCATCTGCGCTTAGACTACCGGTGAATATCAGAGAGGCAGCGTCTATGCTATACCGCAAAGCGATGAAGAAGCGGCTAATCCGTGGGCGTAGCATAGAGGGTATAACTTCTGCTCTCCTATATATTAGTTGCAGACAGTATGGTGTGCCACGAACACTGGAAGAGCTGAGAGATGTATCAAGAGTCGGGCAGAAGGAGATAAGCCGGGCATATCGCTTCCTTTTACGAGAGCTGGACTTGAAAGTTTCACCTGCCTCTCCCGTTGATTTCGTGCCGCGTTTCTGTTCCTTGCTTGATTTGGAAGGTGATATAAGGTCAAAAGCAATAGAGATAATAAAGAAGGCAACAGAAGCGGAACTGACAAATGGTCGAGGGCCGATAGGAATAGCGGCTGCCGCTATTTATATCGCTGCGATTTTAAGCGGCGAGCATCGCACACAGAAGGAAGTATCCAATGTTACGGGTGTGACCGAGGTTACAATACGGAACAGGTATAAAGAATTGTCAGAGGAGTTAGAAATACCTGAACTTTTAGAATTTTAGAGGCTTAGAGGCTTAGAGGTATAGCGGTTTAGCGGTTTAGCGGTTTAGCGGTTTAGCGGTTTAGCGGTTTAGCGGTTTAGCGGTTTAGCGGTTTAGCGGTTTAGGGGTATAGCGGGTTAGCGGGTTAGAGGTATAGCGGTTTAGGGGGTTAGTAAAAAGACAAACTTATAATCTATGGAAAAAGAAGGATTAACGATGAAGAATTTTAAGGAATTAAAAATCTGGCAAAAGGGGATTGAACTTGTAGCGTTAGTCTATACGATCACTACTACATTTCCAGAGGAGGAGAAATATGGTTTAAGTGCACAGATGAGAAGGGCTGCGGTTTCTATTCCATCTAATATTGCTGAAGGGCATTTGCGAAAAACAGCAAAAGATTTTAAGCAATTTCTATCCATTGCACGTGGTTCTTGTGCCGAGTTGGAGACACAAATAATTATCGCACATAAACTGGGTTTTATTCAAGACGACGACTTTAATAAATTATCTCCAAAGGTAGAAGAACTATCAAAAATGCTCTCCTCCTTCTACTCCAAAATAAATTCCAACTCACCAACCCGCTAATCCCGCTAAACCGCCAACCCGCTAAACGGCTAATCTGCTAAACGCCGCTCTTGCCGCTATTTTCGCAACTTTCAACGGTTCTGGCACTCTTCCGTTTCCGTACGTGGCGAATTTTATAAGCACCGCAGCAGCTTCGTCTTTTTCCATACCCAGAAACCGTATTAAAACATCGTATTTATCGTGCAATCGCACAGGAACACGGTTTCCAAGTCGCTTGTAGGCTTCTATCCGTGAATCCCGCTCATCGGCTTCAAAATGCCGGGCTATATGCTCCTCCAGACCCTCTGATTCTTCGTAAGTCACGCAAATGAGCGGGACCCCAGTCTGCTCATACACCTGCTTTATATCTATAATGTTAAACCAGCTGATGACGCATCCATTTAACATCATTATATTTATGTCTGCACGTTGCAGCGATTCAAAAACGTGCAATATGCCCTCTGTAGCGTCCACCCCGCCAACGGTGACTTCTCCGAAGGCAAGACCGTCTATAACGAGATCCGAACGCATAACCACGCCTGCAAGCACGGATTTTTTATCGCCCTGCTTGAAGCTTTCAGCAATGCCAAGCACCCGTATTCCCCTTTTATTTACGTGTAATGCCATATATTCAACGTTTCTATTTGGTTAGCTCCTTTTTATAACCACAATATTACACAGATTCCCACGAGAAAATATGAAGACACAAGAAGTCAGAGAACATAGATCAGAATTATGTTTTCTGGTCTTGTGCCAATCTTGTGTAATCTCGTGGTTTTTACCACCTACAAATACGATTTGCTCTCCCTCTCCTTTTGCTCTCTATACTTCCTTCTTAACCCGGGGTCGCCGCTCAGTCGCTCTATCTCCATGTCCAATTTATCGTCCAGCTTCGCCTGCTTTTCTGATATATATTCCTTACACAGCGTATGCGTGGAGTCGGAAGAATATTGCTGGACACCCGCCAGGACAATCGCTAAATTCGAGTTTTTCTGCGGCGAAATCATGCCAAACGGGACGGGAGCGCCCATACCCATAAGTTCTTTTAGCTCCTTGTCCGTTTTTCCTACTTCCAAACCAAATCCTATTGCCTCATTCTTCCCCGTCTGTTCCGTTTTTAGCTGCCATACGCGTTCTGGATCGGAAATGAACATATCATACCTGCCTTTTGGATTCATCCCGGCAAGTACTTTCCAATCTCTCTTATCGCTATCCTTGCTTTTGTCCCATCTCTTTTTCAATATCCGCGTTATTTCTGCTGATGTTTTTATCCCCATGCTGTATGGCACCTCTCAAGTGTATATTTAATCCCATTTATACAATAAGCTTACTGCTATATAAAAAACAACTATGGAAGAGGATAGAAAGGTCCGCTATATAAAAAGATCCATCGCATTAGGTATCCTTATCAGCTTGAGCTCATTTGTTGTTATCTTATACCTCACGGTAACGGAAGAAACGGTAAAAGCACTTGTCGCCATTCATCCCGGCTATCTCATTGCCGCAATCATTGTACATATATCCACTTGGGTCGTGTGGAGTGTAAAATTAAAGGTGCTGACGGGTGCGACAGGAAACCGCCTGCGGCTTGTGGATGCATTGAAGATGGTTGTAACAAGCGCATTTACTGCTGCCATTACGCCTTCTCATGTGGGTGGCGAGCCGGTACGTGTATATATGCTGACGAAATCGGTACGTATAAGTGATGCAACGGCGATAATCTTCTGTGAACGATTCCTTGACCTTATATTTTTAATCTTAATGGCTCCACTGGGTCTTTTTATCTTTAAAGACTATATATTCCATAATCTTAATTCAGGTTTTTTTGCTTTTTTGTGTCTTGCGGTTCTCCTCGTTGTTATCGCCTTGACGCTGGTTGTATCATTGTTTCGTCGGCCAGAATGGTATCTCTCAGGCTTGTATAAGCTTTTACGGCACATAAAAGGACAGGATAAAGCAAAAAAGCTCATTGATATAGTGCGTGAAAATCTGTATGCATTCATTACAAGCATGAAGATGTTTATTACGCAGGGCAGGCGAGAGCTTACTGGGGCGTTGATATGCACGGTCATATACTGGGCGATGGAGTTCTCCGTTGTATCGTTGATTTTGATGGGGCTTGACTCACCGCCCGCCATTGTTCATGTGTTTGCGGCACAGGCAATACTTATGTTGTTTGTTCTTATACCCCTATCACCGGGTTGCAGCGGAGTGGCGGAATTCGGATTTTCTGCTTTGTTCGCTCTATTCGTGAAATCCTCTATCCTCGGTATAGTGGTGATTCTATGGCGGCTCATCACGTATTACCAGAATCTCATTGTTGGTGGTGTTGTAGGATTAAGCATTTTGAAAGCTATGAATGAGAAGCGTTAGATAATTTATCGTTTTGTATTTGTATAGTACTAAAGTAAAAAACCACGAGATTTCACAAGATTAACACAAGAAATTAAGGTTAACAGGGGATAGAATAGCCAATGGGGTGCTAAAACATGATTTTATCATTGTTCTCTTGTGGAAATCTGTGTAATCTTGTGGTTAGCTAAACATCCACATCGTTTTTTTATTCACGCCAGGGTCAGGATTCGAACCTGAGCGTCCCGCAAGGGACAGTGGCTCTCGAGGCCACCGCATTTGTCCACTCTGCCACCCTGGCTTTAATTACAGGAAAGACAATACGCCAATAGAAATAAGCGTTGTGAGGGTAGACCGGATAAAAGTGCCCACAATCACTGCGAGCCAGGTCATCAAAGGCGTCATCCCAATTAGCCTACCTACAATTGATCCCACTGCGGAACCAGTCCATTGAAGTGGGAACGTGACCAAAACAACGAGCCCAATAAATCCGAATCTCTTTGCCCATTTATATTTCCCTATCGCCTTTTCTCCATTTTCCTCCGCTTTTTCCACAAGCTTCCCTAAACCCGGTATTTTCTTTGCATAATCGAAGTTCCAGACCAAAAACAATGCGAGAGTGGCATCAGTGAAAATGATAAAGGATATAAGACCTACAGGGGGAATGCCAAGTTTTAAACCCGCAGGAATAGCAGCTACCGCACCGCCAAGAGGCATAAATGAATAAATACTGAATACCGTCGCATATTTTGTGTATATTTCTTGACCAGCAAACCAGAAGAATATCACCATGGCGCCCGCGATGCAAAAAGGAATAACGAGTTTAGCTAAAGCTATCTTCTTCATCTGCATTACCATCTCCATCTTTTCCTTCGCATTTATTTCCATCTCTTTTAATTAAGAAAGTATCAGATATAAATATCTAAAGGGGGAAGAAAAATGAAACTGAGAATAGTGTATGATAACGAGGCGAAGGAGGGATTGGAGAGCGATTGGGGGTTTGCATGTCTGCTCGAAGCAGAGAAGAGCATACTGTTTGACACGGGTGCGTCGGCTGAAATTTTATCGCGTAATATGCATCAGTTAGGGCTAAAAAAAGAGGATATTGAAATTATCGCACTATCGCACGAGCACTGGGACCATATTGGCGGTCTTGATGCCGTGTTACATCAAAATGTCACGGTGTATGTGCCCCGTTCATTCACGCGGAGAACAAAGAAAAGCATAGGTGAAAAGGCTGCGGAAGTCGTTGAGGTGTCGGGACCTGCGGACATTGTTCCCGGAGTTCATACAACGGGAGAGCTCAGGGCAGGGGCAGGGATAAAGGAGCAGTCACTGGTTTTGGATACAAAAGAAGGAGTGGGCGAAGGCGTAGTTGTTTTGACCGGCTGTGCGCATCCGGGATTGGAAAACATTTTAGAGGCGGCAAAGAGGTTCGGAGAACTCTACGGTGTGATAGGCGGTTTTCATGGGTTCGATAACCTTAAGTCATTAGAGAAGCTGAAAATGGTAATACCCTGTCACTGCACGGTTCATAAGGAAGAAATAAGGAGGCGGTATTCAGAAAAAGCCGTTTGGTGCGGTGCTGGTGTGGTAATAGAGATTTAGTGTTGTGCGTATTAGGGAATTTATGGAATCAAATCGGAAGAACTTAGAAGGAGCAGAGTATGTGGATTCCTGTTGTTAACCCGCAGTTATGCAAGGGATGCGAAGTATGCGTGGAGATATGTCCCGATAATGCGATCGAAATAGTAGAGAAGAAATCGTTCATTGATTACAACAGATGCACTTGCTGTGGTGTTTGTGACCGGGCCTGCCGGTATGGTGCGCTGGAAGTAAAACATCCGCAGATGCCCGCGGTATTGGAGGACGGCGTTCAATTAACTGGTTTAAAAGCAGAGGTGAAGACATTGAAGCAGAAATTAAAAGAGATGAGAAAAGAGGTAAGATTGTAGCGGATGCTGAAGGTATGGAATAGAACCACGAGATTACACAACACTTTTTCTTTTTCATAAAAAGAAAACCTGTGCTAAAAGAAAAACAGGGGAATATTTTTAGTCACGGTTTTTACCGGAGGTAAAAAAAAAGTTGTGTGGAAATCCGTGTAATCTTGTGGTTATGATTATTCACGAGAACTCCAACTCCTCAAGCTTATCCAACGATTTTCTATTACCTATGATCACAACGGTATCGCCCTCCCTTATTTTGTCCTCAGGACCTATGTTGGATATGACTTTCCCACCCCTTAGGATAGCAAGTATTAGTTGCCCGACCATTTTCAGGAGGATGCAGCGGAAGGAGAAGAAGGAGTAACGTTAATGCATAGCATAAATTGGAATGAAGAGTATTTTGATTATTAAGGGTTGACTGGATCTTTTTTAGTTAACATTATTGTTTCGCTTCGTCAATTTATTAATGCCCGCCATGATTGCTTTGCCAATTCTATCGCCGTGTTTGGCGAAGCCCGAGCCAATGATTGAAAGGATAATCACGTAAGCAACGACAAGCGAAACTAATAGCTCAGAAATGCCCGTCCCCATTCCGATTACAACAGCCAGCAGCACAATTGAAAACTCGCCCCTTGGTGTCGTGTATGCCCCGACTCTTAAACCAGTTTCGAGCGAGCCGTGCAGTCTCTTTCCAATAAGTGCGCCACTGGCGAACTTTCCTAAGATAGAGATGGTTATAAGTGCGGTGAGTGCGAGGACAAAATATGTCGAGGACAATGTTGCAAATTGGAACTTGAACAGCATTCCAAAGGAGAAGAAGAAAATGGTGAGGAATAAGTTCTTAAATGAAATGGTGGATCCGAAGAGCTTCCTGAAGGACTTGACCTCCGATAGTGCCGAGCCGAGGAAAAATGCAACAATCACCTCAGAAACACTCAGGAGATGTGCAATTGCCGAAAATCCGAATATTAATGCGAAAATGAGCAGTATGGGTATCTCATCATCACGCTCGAACAGAGGCGAGATGAAGTTGCTCAGCTTTCTGATGAGAGTTAAGACGAATACAATAAGCAGCAAAGTCGTTGCTAAGGATACGGGAATCATGACGAGACTGCCAGACATAATGGAAGTCAGCACCACGAGCAGGATTGCCAGTATTATGTCCTCGAACACCATCAGCCACACGACGGTCTCTGCTTCAGGGTAGATTAGCCTCTTGTTCTCTATCAGCGAGGAAATGGCAATTGCAGAACTGCTGATGTAAACTGCTGATGCGAGTATGAAAGCCTCTATCAGGCTCAAGCCAATGAGGAGCCCCAGCGAAAATCCTGCGATAAAATTCACCACGAAGTCCGTGCAACCCGCAAATAACCTTCCAGGCTCTCTTATTC
>QEXZ01000077.1:6462-7687 GCA_003160755.1 Methanomicrobiales archaeon | reverse complement strand
TGGGCAATAAGCATAGTAGTGTTACTGATGTGCGGTGGTATCATGACGACCGGAGCTTTTTCAGGAACAACCGATAACAATAAAAGCCCCTCTGCAGTGGTTTTTGAGAATCTTAAATTCGGTAGCAGCCCAACACAGGTGAAGATAGTCGATGCGCAAAATCAAAGAAATCTTTTTGATATGTTTGGCATCGAAGAACCAGAGAAAGCGGATTTACCGGATATAAGAACATACGACGAAGCTGGGGACACAATCAACCAAATTATCGATGTAGCGGGATTAAAGGGTTTCGAAGGTCAAATCATAGGTATCTTGGAGTATGCGGACATCAAGATTCTTCTGATTGATCAAGGCGATACGGTCCTTGAAGTGACTTGGGACGAATCCACTATATCAACCTACACGTTGATGCCTGAACTTTTGAGCTCAAAGGAATATTCTATCCATGTAAACCATAGTGAAAAAGGAGTCATCGGTCATAAAGAAGGTATAGAGTTACACAAGCTGGAGGTCCAGATTACTAGTTCTTCAGATGCCGGTGTGCTAACATATTATATCGTCACGGTTTGGCGTGAAGATTGGTGGGAATTTCTTGGAGATAAAAATCTGTTACACACCGAAGGAGAATTCTATGTCGACTATGGCAACGAAGTCGAGAATATTCTCGATCACTCCTATACTGAAACGGCACTCGGATTTGATAGGTGTACCTTTGACCATTCTACCACTGGAGCCGGTACAATAGTTGGCGAAGTTGACACCTATGCTTTGTGGGCACTCGATTCCTGTGTTGCGGTGACAAAGTGCGATCAGGATGCTTGGGTTTCATGCGATTGCTGGTGTAATGCAGATGGTGATGGTCATGGTGACAAATGGATAGCGATAGGCTGTGGCTGCTATGCATATCCCTAATCACACTGCGATGAGAGTAGCTAAGAAAATCATCCCTTGGTAGATAAGAGACATTTCAACACAAAAAACCAAAATTTTCCCTTTTTTTCTTTTTTAGGGGATAAAAAATAGATATGTTAATTAAAGCTGTGGATAGATAAACACCGAAAAGTGAACGGGAGGTATAAAAGATGAAAAGGATATTGGCAATAGGCATGGTAGCGCTGGTGGTGTGTGTTGTTGTAGCGTTACTGGTGTATGTTAGCTCAACTGAACAAGTACCTGTTGATACGCAAACTCGGATTAATCCCTACGATCTCTTTGACATAAAGCC
>QEXZ01000077.1:0-6362 GCA_003160755.1 Methanomicrobiales archaeon | reverse complement strand
GCATGGTAGCGCTGGTGGTGTGTGTTGTTGTAGCGTTACTGGTGTATGTTAGCTCAACTGAACAAGTACCTGTTGATACGCAAACTCGGATTAATCCCTACGATCTCTTTGACATAAAGCCAAAAACAGTAGATTTGAAGGGATATGATGAAGCTAAGGGCATAATCGATACAATTTTAGATGCTTCCGGATTGGAGACTTTTGACGGCGAAATCGTTGGTGTCTTAGAGCATGGGGATCTAAAGATTCTTCTAATCGATCAGGAAAATACAGTCCTTGAGGTAGCATGGGACGGTACCAATACATGGACCTATACGCTGATTCCTGAACTTTTGGGCTCAAAAGAATATCCTATTTCTGCTAACCATAGTGAAAAATACATCTTTGGTCCCAAGAGGGGCATAGAGTTGTACAGACTGAAAATTCAGATTCCTGCCGATACTTCCGATGTCGGTGTGCTGTACATGGACATCTACGATGTGTGGCGTGAAGATTGGTGGGAAATTAATGGAGGTAAAAATCTGCTGCATACCGAAGGCAGGTTCTACATCAATTACGGTAACGAAGTCGAGAAAGTTATTGATTACTCCTACATCAAAACGATGTTTGGATTTGCCAATTGTACCTTTGAACACTCTACTATCGGAGAAGGTACATGTGCGGGTGAAGTCGACACTTATGCTCTGTGGGCACTTTATGACTGCCCTGTAACAGCAAAATTCAGTGTAGATGCTTGGGTTTCGACGGATTGTTGGCTCAATACGGATGATGATGCTCATCATGACAAATGGGTAGCTATAAGCTGCGGCTGCTATGTATAAGAAATTATGGTGTCAACCAAAAGTACTGCACAAAAATTCCTTTTTTCTTTTTCGAGGGATAATTTTTCTTTGTTCCATTTTTTGGAACATCTGTTCCCCCTCGCTCTTTTATGATGCTACAATGAAAAAAGCATTAGCTCAAGTGAAGAGAATAGTCTCAAATACCATAACGGCATTTTCAGGGTGGAATTGTTCATTTTAATATAAACCTTTGCTTTTTGTTCGGAAAATCCGAACGTTTTCGGTAGTTTTATCAGGGGTTTGAACGATGTGATTAGTGAGCGCCGAGGAGGGGCGCAATGATAGAAATACCCAAAAAATTTAGGGGTGAAATGGAAAAAAATGGAATTAACAGTGAAGAAGAAAGGGTTTGCGGTTTTGTTTGTAGGTGTGCTGATATTGGGCAGTACGATAGGGGTAGTAAATGCATATGATTCACCGATAGAAACTTGGACAAAGAAAGACTCTGCCCGTGCACATACAGGATATGAGTGGATTAACGCATATACCGCCAGCTCGGTGGGATATTTCGGAGCTCCTTGGAACCCCGTGAGAGAAGCTTATGAATATAACTTTAGAATAACAGGGGTTGGAGAGACAAGAGACGATGATGGAAATCCAGAAGAGCTTTGTAGAATTCAGGCTGTACAAATTAAAGAGACCGTTAATAATGGGCATCAAGCGATATGGACAAGCACGGATAAACGTTACATAGGAGCATGGCCACACAGTGGTACGAATGCGGACTATTACGATGCAGCTTATGCAGTTGCTTCCCTTGCGATAAGTGCAATAAACTCTTATGCCGGCTTTGCGTTGTCCGCCACCAGTTTCGTAGCAGCACTCTTAAGTGCTTGCGATGACAAACAAGATGGAGAAACAGTGTGGCGCGAATGGGATTATTCCCCCGACCAGACAGATGTTGGTCACTGGTTCTGGTGGCTTCATGATGTAGACCCGAATCAGGAAGTTAAGTTTACTGTAGACGATTATTTGTTTGGACCGGGATACGAAATGGTAGCTGTTGGATGGACATTCGTTTGTACTACTCCAGGCCCTCCGGGAAAAATGTCAGCGGCTGAGATGGAGAAGTATGGTATAGAGAAGATTCCCCTAAACGAACTCAAAAAACGTGCTGATGAGCTCCATATAGCACCTGAAACAGTTGAAGAACTACTGAAACATGGAGAGCCGCTATATTACGCTCACAACTTGCCTGTTGTAGCAATCCCACATCAACCCGAACCGCCAGTCTTCTTTCCTAAAATAGTTGAAAAATTAGGCGAAAAATAAAACAATGTCCGGGGGACAAAAACATTCAAAATTTTTTCTTTTTTTTCTTTTTTATATCGCAGTCACACTTTTGCTTATCTTTTCGATCCAGTCTAGTGTAGTTTGATCCTTCTCTTCTTTTATAAACTTCACTGTCTCATTGTTTAAATCTATGCCGATTCTGTATATTTTTCCTCCTATTGAAGGGAATAATTCTACGTAAGTTTCGTTCCATATTATTCCAGATGGTACAGAAACCGGTTTTCCGCCAGCCAATTCCTGCACTCTCTCATCTTTTAAAGCTATTTCTCTCGCCTTTTGTCCCCAATCTATTCTTTCTACTTCGGGCGTATTGTTGGTCTCTTGTGTATGATTTAGCAGCTTTACTCCAAGCATGCTTGTGCCAATTATACCAATAATAATCAATATCGCTATGAAATAGAAAGTTCCGGTCCTCATTTTTCACTTCTTTAAACTGATAGTGTGTGCGGATATATAAACCTTTGCTTTTTGTTCGGAAAATCCGAACGTTTTCGGTAGTTTTATCAGGGGTTTGAACGATACGATTAGTGAGTGCCGAGGAGGGGCGCAATGACAGAAGTATCCAAAAAATTTAGGGGGTGAAATAAAAAAGAGATGATGAAAATGAAACAAATGTATAAAAATTTAAAAGCTATTGTCCCAGTTGTCCTTGTATCAGTTTTGGTACTGCTGGGGGCGTTTGCAGTTGTGAATGCTCAAGGACAAGACGACGGTGCAAACCCTGCGAAAGAACTAAATATTATGGTTCCATCAAATGATACGGATCCACTATTGTTTGATGCACAAGTATATGCATCAAATATGAATGTTAGTGTTGAGGAAGCTATCCTCCGATTCCAACTTCAAGACATTGCAGGGGACTTGGATGCGGAACTGACCACAAATGAGACAGAAACCTTTGCTGGACTTTGGATTGAGCACACCCCGGAATTCCGCGTTGTTGTGCAGTTTACTCGCGATGGTGAGGAGACAATGAAACCATATCTGAAAAAGTACCCAGAGTTTGCCGACATTGTTGAAGTGCGCAACACTGCAAAAGTGTCTTTAGCTGACCTCCAAAGAGCTCAAGCCGATGCTTCACATTCTGCCCGTGCTTTAGATATACCTGTAGAGTCAGACATCAATGTATTTAATAACAGTGTTGAGTTGTATGTGGCGAAAGCTAACAAGAGACAGTTTGATAACGCTCTGCAAAGAGGAAATATACGATTACCTGATAAAGTCAAAGTCAGGGTGATCACAGTCGACGCAATGATGAATCTCGAAGCCGACATTTATGGTGGTCTGCCATTGAGAACCTGTACAAGTGGTTTTTCGGTAAAGAAAGGTATCACTAAAGGCATCACAACAGCCGGTCACTGCTCAAATACCCAGTCATACAATGGTAATAGTCTAACTTTTGAGAGTGAGAAAGAAACGGGCAGCTATGATATTCAGTGGCACACTGCGCCAGGGTACACTGTGTCAAATAAAATACGGACGAGTGGTGGGGGTTCCACACGTGACATCACCGCGACGAAAAGTCGAAGTAGCCAAGCAATTGGTAATTATGTTTGCAAGTATGGTAAGACCAGCCATTATACATGTGGTTACATCAGTTCTAAGAACTTCATGTATCAAGGCCAAGCGACTTATATTCGGGTTGACAACACAGCCGGCTATGATGATCTTTCTTCTGGCGGAGATAGTGGCGGTCCCTGGTTCTTAAGTAACACTGCGTATGGAACACATGTGGGCTCGCCTGGTGATGATCCCAATGATGCCGTCTATATGGCGGTCAACTATGTGGAGTCCGGACTTGACGTCAGTGTGATGACATCTCCGTAAGACAGAAAAAGGTGATTAAAAGACAGAGAGAGGTATATCCTCTCTCTTTTTTATTTTAAAATATAAAAAAATGACTGATATTGATTACAGAAGAATGGACTCAAAGGTTTTAGCAATTGCTTTTGTTGCTATAATAGGAATCATTATTGTGAGTGGGTGTATTACTGAAAAACAACCCGTGCCGCCCGTCAATGTATCAGATATCAATACTTCAACCTCTACTCCTTTCTTCCCACAGCAAAAAGAGAATCCGGCCATTTATATGGATGCTCAATTAGTTGGTGAATTAGTACTAGATGATGGTTGTCTCCGCGTGGGTGATGATTTGCTTGTATGGCCACATGGTTTTTCATTAAGCACTGAAGATGGAGTAATCCAGATCATTGATGACAACGGTCAACCTATAATGCGTGTTGGAGATAAAATCAAACTTGGCGGAGGTGGCTGTGAAATGCCCAGTGAACGTATAGCAAAATATTCTGCAGAGTTGCCGAGTGATCGTTGTTCAGGACCTTACTGGATTGTCGGAGAGGTGATAACAAGTGATTAAAAGCCAGGGAGAGGTATGTTCCTCTCTCTTTTATTTTTATTTTAAAATCCAAACAAAAGGACTTTTAATAAAAATATAAAATGGAAGGATAAATTTATTCAACATGAAAGATGAAATAGCACTTGATAAGAAAACTCTTGGCGTTCTATCATCGGATACGAGAGCAAATATCCTCAAAAGCCTTGATATAAGGCGTATGACCGCAAGTGAGCTATCAAGAGGGTTGAATCTTCCCAAATCCTCGATTCACGAAAACTTGGACAGATTGGTTGATACGAATTTGGTGAAAAAGAACGATAATGGAAATAAATGGGTATATTACGAACTAACAGAAAAAGGAAGAAGGCTGCTTCATCCACATGAAATGACAAAGATAATAATCCTTCTTTCTTCCGCGGCACTCAGCTTTGTTGGAGGGATTATCGAGATGTATTTGTTTATCAAAAGCACTTTTCCAGAATTGGAAAAAGAAGAAGAGATTGTACTGCTCTACGAACCAAAGTATTTAGTTTTCGGCGTGATCTTGCTCTTGCTTAGTGTTCTATTTTCATACTTGGCTTTCCGCATGCGAAAGGTTAAAAAGGAAACGAAGAAGTAAATTCAATCAAAAGAGCAGAAGCAGATGAAACTAATACTTCACGTTGACATGGACAGTTTCTTTTCGGCGGTTGAAGTAAGAGAGAATCCCAAACTGAGGGGCTTGCCAGTAGTCGTGGGAGGGCACAAAGCGGGAGAAGAAAAAGCGGTTGAAGAACCCGATAAAAGGATAAGAGGCGTTGTAAGCACGTGCTCCTACGAAGCGAGAGAATATGGTGTCCATTCGGCAATGCCTATTTCACAGGCATACAAACTATGTCCAGATGCGAAGTTCCTGCCGGTGAATATGCCGTTATACAAACGTGTGTCAAGAGAACTAATGGCTATTTTGAGGGAACATGCAGATAAAATAGAGCAAGTGAGCATTGACGAGGCTTTTCTCGACGTCAGCACGAAAGTGCACGATTGGAACAGCGCAAGGGAATATGCACGGATGATAAAGCGGCAGATACTGGAGAAAGAAGGTTTAACGTGCTCTGTTGGCATCGCTCCAAACAAAACAATAGCAAAGATAGCGTCTGATTTCGTGAAACCCGATGGTCTGACGGTTGTAGAAGAAGAAAACGCCAGAGCATTCTTGACTCCTTTACCTGTGAAAAAGATTCCCGGTGTGGGTCCAAAAACAGAGGAGACATTAAAAAGGATGGGCATTGAGCAGGTAGGGCAGCTTGCGAGCTGTGACGTCCAAAAACTCGTTGCTAAACTCGGTAAATATGGCACGAGGCTTCATCTAATTGCAAACGGAATAGATGAAAGCGAAGTGGAAGAGGAATGGGAGCGGAAGCGGAAGTCTTTAAGCCGAGAGAGGACTTTCGCTGAGGATACGAAAGACGCACAGGTATTAAATGACTGCGTGGATGGGTTAGCGGAAGACGTTTATAATGCGATACAGCGTGAAGGTTTTATTTTTAAAACGGTCTCGATAAAAGTCAAGTTTGAAGATTTTGTTGTATGCACGAGGGCTAAGACGCTAAAATCATTTCATTCTGAGTTAAGCATGCTCAAGAAAGCGGCGAGGGAATTGATGGCAGAATTTAGTGCAGGAAAAGGAAAGAAAATAAGACTGGTGGGCGTCCGCGTGTCAAATTTGGGCGTGGTTGACGAGAAGCAAAGGAGAATAGTATAGTTATAGCCTGTTTAGCGAAGATGTGCCACCTACATTTTTAGACAATCTGCGAGGCGTGTTTCCTCTTTAAGTATCTCTTTCATGTCGATTTCCCTCAAAGTATCTGTTATCGCCTTCGTTACGTTAA
>QEXZ01000076.1 GCA_003160755.1 Methanomicrobiales archaeon | reverse complement strand
TTTCGGGATGACTATAGTCAACAGCAACAGCAACAGTAATAGCCCGGGACGGATTCGAACCGACGTCACGAGGTCCAGGGCCTCGGATGATTGACCCCTACACTACCGGGCTATGTCTTGGCACTAATACTAATACCAATACTAAGATAATTGATTTTTAAGAGATAAATATGATGTACAAAAAACTCTGTGGTCTCTGCGCTCTCGGCGGTGATAAATCACTTGATTTAAGGATATGCCAATAGCAATATCGCCAAAAAATCGGCAGTACAGTGTTAAACGATTTTTGTCCCCGTTTTCAAACTTCTTGTGTATTCCTCTATCTCACGAAGCATGCTCGCTTTAGATTCTGACTCCAGTCCCTTCTCTATCAGCCGTATGAACGCACTACCCACAATTGCTCCATCTGCGACTTCGCAAACCGTTCTTACATGCTCTGGCGTTGAGATGCCAAATCCCACCGCCAGGGGTACGGATACGGACGATTTTACTTCTCGTATCCTTCGGATAAGCGGGTGTATAGCATCAGAAATATGCTCCCGTGCGCCGGTAACGCCAAGCAGCGATACAACGTAAACAAATCCTGATGCAACGTCCAAAATCCGTGCCATTCTTTTCTCGGTCGTTGTAGGCGCGATAAGAAAAATCAAGTCAGTTTCATGCCCGTCACATATTCTCAGCAGTGGTTTTGACTCCTCCACGGGTAAATCAGGCACGACCAAACCTTTTATTCCTGCCAACTCGCAATCCGCTATAAAATCCTCCAAACCTCGTTGCAGCACCAAATTGTAATAAGTAAGACAGACTTTTTCCACTCCTTTTATCCCTGCTGCGACTTCAAAATACACATCTGTATTCATTCCCGCTTCTAAACTTCGTTCACTCGCTCGCTGTATCGTAACGCCATCCGCAATGGGGTCAGAGAAAGGCAAACCCAGCTCCAGAATGTCCACTCCTCCTTTGACCATCGCACGAGCGATTTCAGGTGTATCGTCAGCAGTGGGGTAGCCAGCAGTTACGAAGCCTATCAACGCCTTCTCTTTCCTCTCTTTTAGTTCTTTGAACTTCTCTTCTAAGCGCATGCTTATTTCATCCTCAACAACCTTTCTTTACTTCTCCACAAATCTCTTTACGTCTCGTTCTGTATATTCGCTTTGGCGATATTTTGGATGTAATCAAAATATCGTTTTATTTCTCTCTCTTCACTGTTATCGGGATAACACCTTTCTCGAATTCCTCTACGGCTATCTCTATGGGCTCTATTTCCTCTGTTCTCATAAGCACCGGGGCACCGGCGGCTATCTGCAGTGCTCGCGCACCGATGATGCGTGCTTTTTCGTATTTCGTGTATTTATCCCTTTTTTCTGCCAATGAAACCAACCTTTAACCTTTGTGTACGTGTACGTGTGGATGTACGTATTCGTATATGCGTGATGATATGGGGTTGCTGAGATTTGAACTCAGGTCTCGGCATCCCGAACGCCGAAGGATAGTCCAAGCTACCCTACAACCCCCTCCTCGTATTTGCTCAATATTGAGCCTGTTCTTCTTATCTTTACTCCTATTCATACGGTGCTATCTCATCTATCAGTTCGGTATGCGTTAGAAGCATTCTTCGGCAGCAATATCTCGTTATTCCTAGCTCGTCCAGTACCTCTGCCGGCTCCTTGTGCTTTATTCGCTCCTTGTACTCCTCCCAGATATCCGATATTACTCTTCCGCATGTAAAGCATCTGATGGGAATCATTTTACTTTTTATTTTTTATTTTAGAAATTTTACCTGTAAGATTTTTGCCTGTGCGCTCTCGCACCTTTGGCACCATACTTCTTCGGCTCCTTCTGCCTCGTATCGCTGACTAACAGGCTTCTATCATATTCTAAATAGGATTCTCGTAGCTCCTCATTCCCCGTCCAATCAACCAATCCACGAGCAATAGCGGTTCGAGCTGCTTCTGTCTGTCCCATGAAACCGCCTCCTTTTATATTTACGTCCACCTCGATACTCTCAACGTCAGCAGCGACATCGGGAATCTGAGATGCGATAAACAAAGGCTCGGATAATTTCGCTCTTATCACTTCGGGTTCTATGATTTCCAGCGGCTTCTTATTTATCCTCACCAGACGTTCTCCTTTGCTTTTGCCTTCTTGTATAGTTACGCGTGCAACGGCCTTCCTCCTCTTCCCTACCTGATTTACTAATTTTTTTACCTTCTTTTTGGTGCCCATCCTAACTTTCCACTCACCTCCTCAAGGGTTATATACTTACCGAGCGATAACCTGCTTTCTGCATTTGCGGATTCTACTTTCTTATTCGCTTTTCCTTCGTACTCGTCGGGTATACCCAGATAAACCTTCACACGAGAAAGGGCATCTCTACCTCTTGCACGTTTATATGGGAGCATTCCACGTATTGTGCGTTTCACTATTCTATCAGGCATCGTAGGGAAGAAAGGTCCTTGCTCTTTCGACCCCCTGTTCTTTCTCGTTTTGTATTCCTCAAATAATCCTTCTTTGGAACCGCTTATTACCACGTGCTCCGCGTTAACAATTGCAATTTCCTTGTCTTTTTCTTTTAGCAACTGTTTCGCAACTACACTCGCTAATCTTCCTAAAATGAGTCCTTCTCCATTTATTATTTCCATTTTTTTGATTAAACCTTTTCTAAATGTTTGATTACGTGATTATCTTCACACCAGTCCCTTTTGGATTGTCTTTTGCCAGATCCTCAATGCTTATGCACTTACTCTTTCCCTTGCTTTTTACCGTTCCTTCTACGGATGCAGTAATCTTCTCAAATGCCTTTTTACTGAATCCTAACGCTGCAACGGTAATCGAATCCTCAAGCGTACCCGCGCTCAGCACTTTCCCGGGCACCACTATCGTATCGTTTGCACTGGAATATCGGTTAATCTTACTCAGATTTACCGTTGCATAATTCTTTCGCGGTTTCTCTAATCGCTTCGCTATATCTCTCCATATCGGTGCGCTGTTCTCCCTCGCAATCCCCTTTAAATCTTTTATTAGCCTACTAATCTGCGGATTCGTCTTTCTTTTTGTTCGCATCTTTTCGCTTTCGCCCCTCGTTCTCCCCTTCACCTTTGAAAATCTTTAGGATACCTTTTTATAAAGGTTGCGGGATACAATCATTTATATCAGCGACTAAAAAACCTTCTCTGCGTAGTTCTTCTTTACCTTCTATATCTCCTGCTATAATGCCATAATAATCTCCCCTCTCACCGCTGCGCCACTTAACAAGTTCGGATTTTGTTCTGAGCGCAGTCAATATCTTCTCAGCATTGCGATAACGCAACTTGCCCCACTTAACATCAAAGAATGCTATTTGCTTCGTGCTCTCATTTACCGCTACTATGTCTATCTCCTCCCCCTTATGCCACCACCTGCCCATATGCTCAAATTCGAAGGGCAGCAGAAACTGAAAAAGTTCATTCCTGCTCCTGACAAAACGCTCAAATTTTTTGCCCATGTAGCTGTCTTTTTCCCCTTTGCGCAGCCGGAAAGCACCCCTTTCTATCTCTTCCCTGTGCTTGAACACGAAATTGAACCAGAAATCAAAGATGCTGTCTCTTATCAAATATATGCCCTTTTTTTGACTGCCAAAGATAGAAACTTCTCTCGCGATAAACCCCAATCTAATAAGATTCTCGAGATATGGGTAGATGCTTCTCGTTTCCATCCCGGTAAAATTCGCTATCTCCGTGGGTTTCGTATGCCCATAAGCAATGGCATTGAGAATGGAGAAATAGGTCTTAAGTTCCTTGAACTCCTGCGAGATGATAAAATAAGGCTCACGGTAAAAGTATCCGTTCGTGCTGAAAAACTCCTTGTCAAGGAATCCACTCAGATTGCTGTATTCAGCGGCTTTTAGCAGATATTCGGGCACACCATCTACTATCAAATAGAGCTGAAGCGCTTCCGTAACGGGCATTCTGACAAATTCTCTTGCGTTCCTGAACGGCAGCGCATCCAGCAAAATATCTCGTGTCCTTCGCCCGTAGAGTGGCGATGCGTATGAAAGTACTTTTTCGCTCATCGGACCGAGCAAAGAGCCTGAGAGAACGATAAAAGCAGAAGAAGAGGAAGCAAACTTCATATCCCATAACTTTTGCAGCACACTGAGCACTCGCACATCGCTTCTGGTGAGATATGAAAATTCATCTATTATGAGGTAAAATCGCTCTTCAGGCATATTATTCGCTAAATAGCCAAAAAGCTGTTCCCAATCCCGTATCTCAAGTGTTTTCAGCAGAGGGTCGTTTAAAAATTCTGCAATTTTTTCCTTCATTCCATTTATCTGAACCTGGGCGGAAGATTGCTCTGCAATGTAGAATATTCCTCTTCGGGTATTCGCAAATTCCATAAGAAGTCTTGTCTTGCCTATTCGCCGTCTTCCATAGAGAACAATTAGTCCCCCTTTTTCTTTCTTCCACTCATCCTCTAACAGTGAAATTTCCTCTCCCCTGTCTATAAATTTACTAATCATAATTTGTTCTAAACACGATTAGTATTTAAATCTTTATCCTATTTATGGTCATTCCGATAATAAATTGCAAAACCACGAGATTTCACAAGAAACCTTTTCTTAGAAAGAAAAGCTTTACCAAAAGAACATATTCGTTTTTCTTTTAGCACAGGTTTTCTGCGAAGCAAATTTTCCGTAAAGGCTTTTGCTTGCAAAAGGGTTTTTTGTGAAAAAGAAAAAGTGTTGTGTAATCTTGTGGTTACTTTTTTGGAATGACTATCTCTCATCTAAATAAATCTTATACCGCCCTAATTTACCGCCGTAATTCCCTGCTGATATTTTCACTAATCCTTCGACATTCCTTACGCTATCTATCGCGGCTTTCATCGCTTCTTTTACCGTGTCGAGGGAAACGCCGTTTATGACGATTTCGGGAATGCACTGCACGCCTTCCGGGACCTTCGACCCGCTTATCTTATGCTTTAATGTGGGGCAAAAGCAATGGTTGGTCGTGGGACCTATCTCAGGATATTTTGTTTCTGGTTTAGAACCCGCAGAGCAGATATCAAAAGGAGTTATCGCACCTTCTATTTTGTTTATCGCGTTGATTGCCTTTTCACCCGTTTCTAATGCTGCTTCTATGCTACTGCAGAAGAACCATAAGTTCCCCCCCATTACTCCCTTCTTATAACCTAAATGACGTTCCACGAGAAACTCCCCCATCATTATCGGCACCACGACCACTTCCCTTCCAAACCTTTGCTCTATTGTCTCGTATCCATCGCCGCAGTGTCCTATTCTGTCTATAGTATCAATAAAATTCCCATCAGGGATTTCAATCGCATTGAAGACCGAGGTCGTGGGCACGACCAGTATTCCCTGCCGTATTCGTTTTGATATTTCATACTCCAGTTTTTCGACGGCATCTTCGTCTTTACCTTTAGCGTAATTCACCCATATCTGTGCTATCGCGCCTTTTCTGCCGTCAGGCGTTTCGTGCTCGCTTAGCCACTTCTCTATCCCTCCTTCTGCTTCGCCAAAAACGGTGCAAGGCAATGCAGTGGCACTGTAAGCCGCTCGCTCCAATCTCTTTTCGTCTTTCGCAGTTATGCATATCCTTGCGAATAAACCCTCAAATGCCTCGCAGTATGTATTCTCGATTTCCATTTCGATGTTTTTGTCTATGCTATGCTATGCTAAACTAAAATTATCCTGAATCCTGATTAATGTATCTCTCTACTAACTCTTTAGTCTTAACCACCCTCAACTGCTTGAAGAGAAACTCAAACTTTTCTTCTAATTCGTTTCCAATCGCCTTTTTTGTTTCTCCCTGGAGTCCCATAATCTCTTTTTTAAACGCCCCTAAGGCTTTTTTGCGTGTCTTATAAATGAACTGCTCCTCCGTCTGACCTTCTTTCCTTTCCTTACCGTGTTTTTCTTTTAGCCATGCATACATCCTCCTTTTTAATTCCTGCGGGAAATAATCGCTGTCATAGACAATATTCTGGAATTGAGTAGCTAAATGTATCTCCGCCGTTTCTATTTCTGCGAATTTATGAAATACATCTTCTGGTAATGTAGAAGCACCGTGTTGCACGGCCCCTGCTAAACCGTATTTATCGCGGGCTAACTGTGAAAGTGTCGCCAAAGTATCAAAGTCCAGCTTTACTTGCGCAATGCTACCATCCGGTAAAACTACCCCGCCGTGGGAAGTCCCGGTTTGTACACTTATTTTGCTTATTCCCTCCAGCGAAGGACTTAACGCTTCACGGTACCCGTCCATAAAACCCATCAACTCTTCGGGAGTGGAATTCGTATCGCCGATTTCGCCTATCTCTCCGCCAACAGAGACCTCTATTCCGTTCGGTTGCAGCGACCGGATAAACGTAGTGAATGCGGCACAAAGGGTGTAATTCAACTGTTGCTGCTCTTTTGTTCCTTCTTTACTTAAATCCACTAAGGTGGAGCTATCAATATCAATATTGTAAAACCCTGCAGCCAGCGCCTCACGGATGAGACTATTTAAAAGCTCTGTTTCTTTCCTTGGATTCTGGCGATAGTTTTTCGCATTTATCTGGAAGTGGTCGCCCTGGATAAATATTGGCCCTCGCCATTCTTCCTTTATCGCTGCTGCCATGCAAACCCCGCTGTATTCAATCGGCGGCTGCATTGTGTATCCAATTTCACTTCGGGCAATCTCAAAAATAAATGCACCTGCCCGGTTCCTTTTGGCTACACGAAATATTGCTCTTGCTAAATCATAGGTGAGTGTTCTCAAATTTATTGCCGGCACCGTGAAGCCCGCCGCGCCCGCCGCAGCGCCAAAATCGCCTCTGCCTCGAGCACGGTAAAGAGGATGAATAGAAGCGAAAAAAATACCTCGTTTTTCTGCCAGTCGCAAAATCTTTTTGAATATCTCCAATTTCACATTCATATCATCCTTTAATACCAATTCCAACACCAATTCGTCAACACCAGTTCCTTCTTCGTTCATTGCAAATAACCAACTTTAAGTTAAAATCCTTATCAGGCGATAAAAAGGCTCTACCTCCGCCTTCTTTTCCTCGACCGCGAGATGTAAATCCACTGCATTTATCCTACCGTCTTGTACTCCCACCGCCTTTCCAAACTCGTCATTTAAAATTAAATCTACCGCTGCTGCACCCAAACGGGCTGCCAATATTCGATCCCGAGCAGTTGGATTTCCCCCCCTTTGTATATGACCCAAGACAACTACTCTTGTCTCTAACCCCGTTATCTCGGTAATCTTCTCCGCAACCTTGTCTGCCTTCGCTGCGCCCTCGGCAACAATAATAATCCAACTGATCTTGCCTTTTCGATTTCCCTCGACAATATCCTGGCACATCTCTTCTAAATCATATTTCAATTCAGGAACCAATACCTCCTCGGCTCCACCGGCTAAAGCGACATGAATGGCAATGAATCCGCTGTCCCTGCCCATTACTTCCACCACAAAAATTCGCTCCATACTCGTAGCGGTATCCCGAATCTTATCGGTAGCTTCCAAGGCCGTATTTATCGCGGTATCCGCACCAATGGCAATATCCGTGCCATTAAGGTCGTTATCTATCGTTGCTGGTACACCGACACACGGGATATGCCACTGTTCCCAAAGCCGAATCGCACCTCGATAAGTACCATCTCCTCCAACGACCACCAGAGCATCTATTTTATTCCGCTTTAATACCTCTACAGCCTTACGCTGTCCTTCTTCCGTTAAAAACTC
>QEXZ01000075.1 GCA_003160755.1 Methanomicrobiales archaeon | reverse complement strand
CCTATGGCTAGCTTTTGAGATATACGGGGGTGCTGCAGGCTTCTATGACTATGCTCCTCTGGGTGCATTACTGAAACGGCGGGTGGAAACGGCGTGGAGGGCTTTCTATACGAGAGAGGGTCTTTATGAGATAGAGACGACAAGCGTTGCGCCGAGGGATGTATTTGAGGCATCAGGGCATTTAGAAAGTTTTACGGACAGGACAGTGGTGTGCAAGCACTGCAAGACCTTTTTTCGCGTGGATGAGGGTATAGATATAAATAAGTCCTGCCCTGAATGTGGTGGAGAGCTTGAAGCGGCAGGTGAGTTCAATCTGATGTTCCAGACGAGAATAGGCGTGCCAAAAGGAGAAAGGGATGGAAAGGTGCTGGACAAAAGCGAAAGTTATCTGCGACCGGAGACAGCGCAGGGGACTTTTCTCAATTTCCCACGGTTGCTGAGGTTCAACCGTGATAAGCTGCCTTTTGGCGTGATTCAGATAGGGAAAGCATACAGAAACGAGATTTCACCAAGACAGAGCCTTATTCGACTGCGTGAATTTACAATAGCAGAAGCGGAGGTTTTTGTATACCCCGAGGAGAAAAACAAACATCCGCGGTTTGAAGAGGTGAAGGAACGAAAGTTGAGGTTAGTTCCTGGTGAAGGAGCGCAAGCTCAAGAGGAGATGCAAAAGACTGTGGAAGAAGCAGTCAGGAGCGGAACAATCGCAAATGAGTATTTAGGGTATCATATAGCAAAGGTAGACGAATTTTTGGAGGGAATAGGGATTCCGCGGGATAAACTGAGGTTCCGACAGCATGAGCCAGAAGAGATGGCGCATTATGCACGGGATTGCTGGGATGCGGAATTCTTTAGCGATAGATATAGCTGGATGGAGATTGTAGGTGTGGCGGATAGGGGGGATTATGACCTTTCGTCACATGCATCATATTCAAATACCGATATGGGTGTGTATCCTCAACTGCAAGCCGAAGGCGAAGCGGAGAGGGTAAAGGCAAAAGAGAAGATTATACCGCACGTGATTGAACCCTCTTATGGAATAGACCGGATAATCTATGCGTTACTCGAAAGTTCGTTTTACGAGGAGCAGGTGGGGAAAGAAAAAAGAAAAGTGCTGAGGTTTGAGAAGGAAATGGCACCGATAAGAGCGGCAGTGTTTCCATTGCTTAATCGGGATGAGTTGAAGCGTAAAGCAAAAGAAGTGTTCCAAGACTTGAGAAATGAGGGGATATTTGTTGAATATGACGATTCGGGCAGTATTGGCAGGCGGTATCGGCGTCAGGATGAGATAGGCACGCCTTATTGTGTCACCATAGATTACGACACGCTGGAAGACGATACGGTGACGATAAGAGAACGGGACACGATGAAACAGATTAGGGTTCCTGTAGCGGAAGTAAAAGAGGTACTGTTAAAAGGAAGGGAACGGTAAAACGGCACTGTCTAAAAACATAGTGATTTATCACCGCGGAGGACACAGAGTACGCAGGGTTTTAGGACTGTTTTAATCTGGCGGGTATTTCTCTTTTAAAGCCGAAAATATTTTTTTCATGTCTTCTTTTCTTTCTTCAATGTCTTCAACACGGGCTATTCCAAACCTCCTGAGCGCCCTCCACAGTTCCTTTGCAACTTCCGATTTGTGTATCCAGAAACAATCAGAGCAGCCCCAAATATGCCCTCCGTCCTTCTTAAGCACCCATTCACCTCCTGTTTGTTCATCTTCACAGGGATAAAAGGGACAGAAACACCACGTGCAATCCTGACCGTGAAAATGACAGGGATAATATTCACACATCTCGTCTGGTCCTACGAGCTTCTTATCATTCAATACCCTTTTCAAGCGTTCATAAGCGAGTGGATGCATATTCGATAATTACTCAATGCCTTAGGATTATAAATCCAAAACGCTAAATTCAAAGCACTTATATTTAATACGATAAGATGAAAGAGAGTTTCAGGTTAAAAGAAACTTTCGTATGGATAACCGCGGATGAAAAGAGGTACATAGAGATAGCAAAAGAGGAACTAAAACGACGTAGGAACGATTTGGAGCGGTTTACGCGATGGCACCCGTATTTCCTTGTAACGCTCGAAGGTTATCCGATAAAACAAACAGACGTCGAGCTCGGTAGTGCCATAGGAAAGGACAAGATACCCGAGATAGTAATAAGAATGAATGAATCGGCGGAAAAATTTGATATTGGACCGATGTCCGCAGTGGCAGGAACGTTGGCGGAATTCGCGGTGGAAGCAATGCACGATGCAGGAGCGACTTATGCAATGGTGGATAATGGCGGTGACGTTGCATTAATAAGCGATAGGGAAGTGCTGGTTGGTATATATGCGGGAGAAAGTCCGTTCTCGAACAGAATTGCACTTAAGCTGCACCCCTCTTCTTCATTATTGGGTGTGTGTACATCTTCAGGAACGGTGGGGCATTCCATAAGCTTCGGAAACGCCGATGCGGCAACGGTGATAAGTAATAGTGCATCTTTGTCCGATGCGGCAGCTACTGCGCTTGGTAATTCCGTAACCGACGCCCAGTCGGTCTCAAAAGCGTTCGGGGTGGTTAAACACGTGGAAGGCATCAAAGGTGCGCTTATAATATACAAGGACACGCTCGCAACATGGGGAGAAATTCCGGAGGTCGTGGAAACAAGAAAATAGAAAATAAATCGTTGACTCGTGGGCTCTGCCCACGTCCCCGCAAGCCCGGAAAGGGCTTAATTAACGCAGACAAGCTGAAAAGAGCAAAGCCAATGCCGCATTTTAAAATTTGCCGCAGAGAACGTGGAATTGGAGGTTTCGTTTATTAGCGGTTCAGCTCGTTAGCTAAACCTCTAACCCGCCAAACCGCTAAACCCGCTATCCCCTGATTATACCAAAAGGTTTAATATATGTTCAACCTGATTATTATATCCTCAGCCGAACAACTTCATTTTCATCCGCAGGCGAAACCGCTATTGACGTAACCTTAACCTGAGCTTCTTTTTGTTCCTTATCTTCATACTTAACTTCCACTAACACCGCTTTCCCTTCGGCACTCACAGCAGCGTCAGAATATCTCGCAGTCAGTTTTGCTGCGACTTCAATCGCTTCTTTGCTCTTCGAACCTTCCAAAATCGTTATTGGACTCCCATAACCGGGCACCTCAAAAGCATAATCCTCTGTGTTCTTCAAATCCAGTAAAAGCATATTCTCCGCTTCATTTCTCCCTACTATTATTTTCGACGACCCGAACCGAAAATGCCTGCCTATTTTCAGTACTCTTACATCTCGCATCGTCACGCGTTCATTATGGTCAAACAAATCCCTCAGCTTAGATGCAAATTCGCGGTAGGTTAAGAGACAACCGCCAGATGGAGTGGGGTACTCATCATCCAGAATGCCAAACTTATTTGCAAGTGCAATCTGAGGCTTTCTGCTCTTTCCCTTTATTGCACAAAGTTTGTTCCTGTCCACCCAACCTTTTTGTTCGGGAATTGTTTCAGGGAGCAGTTTTGCGGATAGCGGTCTCAAAACCATTTTTTCCAATCCCGCTTCTTTTTCCTCGAGTTCCAATGCCTTCCTGTGCTGGCTCATTGGTCTTTCACCCAGAACATCGCCAGTAAAGATGAAATCGGCACCCACTTCTTTCGCAATCCGCTTCGCTTCTCGCAGCATATAAATACGACAATCTATACAGGGGTTCATCCCCGAGCCATAGCCATGTTTGGGGTTTCGTACCATGTCAAGGAATTCTTCACCCGATTCTACCCGAACAAGCGGTATCTCGAACCTCTTTGCCACCTCACCTGCGTAATCCTTTTTTTCCGCTACAAAAGGCAAAATAAAATTCAGCGCTACAACTTCTATATCCTGGTCTAAAATAAGCTTAGTTGCTAATATTGAGTCCAAACCGCCAGATAACAGTGCTAATGCTTTCATTACACTTTTTCTTTTTCATAAAAAGAAAACCTGTGCTAAAAGAAAAACCTACGGGAATGTTTTTAGTCAAGGTTTTTACCGAAGGTAAAAAAGTTGGTTGGTAAAGTTTTTTCTTTTTAAGAAAAGGTTTCTCGTGAAAATCTGTGTAATCTTGTGGTTATAAAAGGCCTTCATACCCTGAGCTTCTCAATAACTACCTCCGCCGCTCTTTTCCCTGACATCAACATAGCGCCAAAAGTAGGACCCATTCTTGGAAGCCCGTATGCGGCAGAAACCGCCATCCCGGTAACTATCAGCCCCGGATAAAATTCCGAAGTATGTTCTACCACGAGATTCTCAGACCGTTCAACCCACATTGCACCCTGTCCTTTTGTCTTGAGCAGCCCTCTTTCCTCTAATTTCTTTACTACTGAGGCATCGTGACCCGTTGCATCAATCACGAGCTTTGATTCCAGTGAAACAGGGTCAACACAGGCTATTTCTTTCGGAAGAGCTGAAACCGCACTCCAGTTTACCACCACACCACTCACCTTCTCATTATGCAGAACCACATCATCCAGCGCCACCATGTTTAATATTTTCGCTCCGGCATCGCATGTCGCCGCAATTAATTTCGAGCATGCGTGAGATGAATCAGCAACGTATAATCCCGCGACTTTATCTTTGTCTTTGTTATATTCTTTATAAGGCACACCGAGTTCTTCCAGAATCGTTTCTGCTGGTGACCTGACCGTGAGCTTGTTCATTAAGAACCCGCCAAGCCAGAACCCACCACCTAAATAGTTGTTTCTTTCTATAATCAATACCTCTACACCCGCAGATGCCAGTTCTTTCCCAGCTATCAATCCCGAGGGGCCTCCACCCACGATGATTACGTCGGTCTCCACGTAGCTCTCGAATTCTTTTGCAAATTCACCTACTATCGCTCTCGTAATCTGGCTTTCCGAAACAGGTGCGAATTTCGGGGTCATAGATTTACCATTGACGTTTGTTATTTATAAAGAAATCTTCGCCAATTCATCCATTATCTCCTCTGCTATCAGGCTCTTCACACCTTTTACATGCTTTACACCTGCATCCTCTGCACCTTTTCTTATTATGTACACCTCGTTCTCTTCTGTCCCTATCCCGCCGTTGCCAACGTCATTTGCAACAACCATCTCAATGTTATGGTCATCCATTTTTTCCCTCGCCTTTCTTATCAGCTCCTCTTCAGAGACGTTCGTTTCTGCTTTAAATCCTACGATAACAAGCTCCGGGAATTCACGCTTCACTTCGTCTATCAATTTCCCGGTGGGAACGAGATGCAAGTAGAAATCTTCGCCCGATGAAATCTTCGTTTCTGACGAATCGGCAGTGAAATCCGAGATGGCGGCAGAAGAAATAAGCACGTCATATCCTTCCTCTTTCTCTTTACCTTCGCGAAGCTCAGTAACGCATGTATCAATCATTTCACGTGCAGTTTCCACCTTCACCTCTTTTATACCCTCCTCCAGATTCAACTCTTTGCTGTGCACGAGCGTAACCTCAGCACCCTGTTTATACGCCTCTTTAGCGAGTTCAATCCCCGTGCGACCCGAACTTCGGTTTGTTAATATCCTTATAGGGTCTATCGGCTCGATGGTGGGTCCCCCTGTAATGAGGATACGCTTTCCCGCAAGCTTTTTTGGCGAGAGCACATGCTCAACCGCGAGAATTATGTCTTCAGTTGAGGCGATTTTCGCAAGTCCCTCATCAAATCGGGGTCCTAAGACGGTTACGCCGAGTTTTCGCAGCTTGTCGCGGTTCGCAATCAGAATCGGGTTTTTGTACATGGTCTCGTGCATTGCAGGCACGACTATAACAGGTATTCCAGAGCCGAAGGCAGTGGTTGCAAATGCCGTTACGGATGTATCCGAAACACCACCCGCTATCTTGTTCAGCGTGTTTGCCGTACAGGGTGCGATGATAAACAGGTCTGCTGAACCTTCCATCCCAAGAAACTCCACGTGTTCTATGTTCCCCATTAATTTCGTTATCACGTCGTGCCCCGTAGCATAATGTAGCGTATAAGGATGGATTATTTCAGTTGCGGCTTCGCTCATCACGCCATACACGTCTGCACCGTGTCTTATCAATTCGCGTGCGAGTTCAACGGTTTTAACTGCTGCGATAGAGCCAGTAACACCTAAGACAATGCTCTTTCCTGATAAAGCGTGGCTTTTTGTGCCCTTAATCCTCAGGGTTGGGTGTGGCCCTCTTTCTCTCTCGGCCATAATGGACCGGTCGGGATTTGAACCCGAGGCCTCTCGCACGCCAAGCGAGTGATCTTCCAACTGATCTACCGGCCCTCATCTTCTTTGTTTCTTTGGTAAAGGGAACTTTCTTTTTTAAAGAAAGGTTTGTTTACAGATTCTTGGATACATCCTCTATTATCCTTCCGCAAAAGACGCATCTGAACCGAGGTGGGTTCTCGCTCACGGTAATGAACTTAGACATAACTGGCTCCTTTTCCGCGTTGGATATGCAATTGGGATTCGCACATCTTATAATGCCCTCTATTGACTTTGGAAGGTAAACTTTATGCTTTTCCACTACTTCAGAATCACGTATTATGTTTATCGTTGCGTTTGGAGCAATCAAAGCGATTTTATCCACCTCTTCAGGTTTTAATTCCCTGTCTTCCACTTTTACTATGTCCTTCCTGCCCATCAGCTTACTCTTTACATTCATCACAACGCTTAGAACCGCATCTGTCCTTGTATTTATCTTCAATATTTTCAGCACGTTCAGCGCCAGCCCTGCCGTAATATGGTCAATAACCGTTCCGTTTTTGATTGGCACTATTTTCAATTCTTTTTTCATTGTATATAACAGATAGCTTCTTTCTATTTAAGACACAGATTTACACTGATTTACGCAGATTTATTTTAGTTCAACCGTGTTGATTCTTATCATCTGTGTTAATCTGCGCTAATCTGTGTCCATAATTTACTTTCTTGTCTTAGTGGGACCGCCGAGATTTGAACTCGGGACAACTCGGTCTTCAGCCGAGCGCTCTCCCAGTCTGAGCTACGGTCCCTGTGCATATATTAATCTATTTTTGTATATGAAATTTATATGATATTTCTTTGGTAAAGCTAAAAATTTCTTTTTGAAAGAAAGTTTTTTTTACTTATAAATATCCTCTCAATTGAGTTTATATTTTTATGGTGGAAATGGAAGAAGAAATAAAAAAAGCGATGGGTCTTGTATCCAAAAATAGCGCCGTTAGATATGCCGATATTCGCATGGAAACGGGTTACGCAACGGCCATTGAGTTAAGGGATGATGTCTTCAGAGAGATGAGCTATGGTATAGACCAGGGCATAGGTGTCAGGGTTCTGTACAAAAACTCATGGGGCTTCTCTGCCTCGAATGATGTCTTAAAATCAAGACTAAATGATACTTTTGTGGATGCTTTGAACATTGGTAAAGCGCTATCACTGTCAGAATCGAATAAGGACGAGAAATCGGTGAAAATAGCAGATGCGCCGCCAAAAAGCGACTATTTTGTGTTAAAGCCAAAAATAAACCCCGAAGACGTCAGCATCGAAGAGAAGAAGCGCATGGTTAAAGAGGTGTATAAAGCGGCAAAGAAACACTCATCACGCATAAAAACACTCTCTATCTTGTATCTGGATGGCTATGAGAAGCAGACATACGCGAACTCGGACGGAAGTTATGTCGTGATGGAGACGCCTGCGGTTTTCATGCGCGTTCGTGCAGTGGCGAAAAAGGGCAGCGTTTTGCAAGAAGGCGTAGAGAGCGTAGGAGCCGTGGGGGGTTTTGAAGTCATAGAAGAGGAGAATCCCGAGGTTGTGGGCGTAAAGGCTGCGGATAAAGCG
>QEXZ01000074.1 GCA_003160755.1 Methanomicrobiales archaeon | reverse complement strand
GGTTTAATCTGGATATTGGTTTTCTTAATGAAGAGGACAGGATAACAAAGATATATAAAAACGTTAAACCGTCCAAACACGTGTGCTCCTTCGGTAAATGCTTTTTCGAGATGAAGGCGGGGGGGTTTGATAGGGTAGGCTTTAAAGAAGGTATGAAAATTTAAAGCAACCATTCAAAAAAAAGGCTTCATACATTGGATTTAAGCCAATTCAAAAGAAGGTGCGATTGTTTTCTATTAACCTATTCTCTACATTTTATTAGAACGCAGATATAGCAAAAGATAGACCAGATAGTAAGGACACGCGGCCATAGTTCCAGTCGTTCCGAAAGTATCTCCAGTTTACAATAAGGGACGAGAAGCAAAGCGACGAAAAGAGCCGAGCCTCCTTTATTTACTTTTTAGATTTTTTGAGGACAGGTTCTAGGAAAAATAAAAAGAATACGAAGAACACATAATACAAAGGTTCTTTAAATCCTAAGAAACCCAAGAATCCTACAAATCCCCAAAACCAATTAAATTTTATTTTCATATTTTGCCTTTTAGCCCTGTTATATGAAGTTGTGAGCCTATCATTTTCTCAATCCTCTGAAAATGCTCCACATAGGAACTCTCTTCATGTATTTTTTGTATTCATCTCCAAATTTCTTTATGTTATATCCAACTTCTTTTCTTACCGCCCTTCTTCCCAATTTGAATGCTTTATTTATACGCATAAAAACTTTCCTATTTTAGTGCAAAGCCTGCCACGCCCACAACTCCGCTACCGCAGCTCCGCAAAATCAATTGCACCTTGCAGAATGCACTTGTAGAAAAAGCTGCATGGTGGGCTGCGATGTGCCATGCTGGCTTTGCGCCTAAGTAACTTTTTGCACTAAAGCTCCATCCACGCCACCCCCGAATGAAGAGGTTGACTCACAATTCAAAATCGCAACAAAAAGAAGCCTAAATAGAGCTTTATATCGGAAAATAAGACTCTGATTTTAGAAAATATCTAATTATGGGACAAGCTCTAAATTGCGGGGCATCCTTGGTGGTGGACTTATCTTTTCTTTCGTGCATCCGTTACGTTTATCCGCTGTTTTTTATTCGATGATAAATGAATTTATGACGTGGTCAAAAATTTCTTCAGACGCAACATACAAATCCTCTGTTGTGGAGTATTTGATTGTATACGCTCTGCCATTGGCAAGAAACACCACTTCTCTTGTTTTCATAGGAGGGCTTCTGTAAATAATCTCATATCCTTTCCTATCATTTACTTCAATAATGTCCTCTTTTAAGGTGGTCTTAAGAGGGTCTATTTTTCCATATTGTTCCTTTACTTCTTCTAAGCTTTTCCAGTTGGTTGATTTAACTATGAGTGTAATGCTTGTTCCTTCTCCTTTCTTCGTAAACATTTCAACTTTTTCAATGCCCCCACCTAGTGTGAATTCCTCGGGACTGTGCATTTCCCAATCTTCAGGATACTCAAAGCCGTAGCCAAGTTTATGGTCATAGCTCCGAATATACCCAATCGATGCTGGAATGGTTGGAGGAGTTGGAAGTTCCTCATCTATAGGTATTGTTTCTTCTTGAACACAACCACTTATAAATACAATACTGATAATTGCTATCAATCCAAATGTTAAAATTTTGTTTTTCATTTTCTTCACCTCTTATTCAACAGGAGGTAATGCCCCCATGCATCTCCAGTTTATTTCTGCAGTCTTTGTAAATTCATATACTACACATGCTGGATGACAATATTCTTTTTCAAACTCTTCTTTCATATCTAAATCAATCCACCAAGTTTTGGAGTTTGGATTATACACGTATTCTTCTGTCAGATCTCCTTTTTCTGTGCATTCGCTGTTTTGTGCTATTTCCATCGCTTCTTCAATAGTTAGTTTTTTAGATTCTGGAAAGGGCACACAGCAAAGATGAAGGTATGCGAATCCCCCTACCTCCCCGATACTTATCTCGTTTTCATCACAGGTAAATCCATCAGCAGTGTTAACAACACGGCCGTCAGCGTCAGCACATTCTTCGGTGGTTAAACCTTCTTGAACAGGAGGCGGTTCGATTGCTCCTGTGCATCTCCAATTTATCTCTGCCTGTTTTGTTATGACATTGATAACACATGCAGGATTACAACCTTCTCTTTCAGTGTAAGGGTCAAGGTCAATCCACCAGGTGCCTGTGTCTTCATTGCACATGTGAGTATCCTTGAGCGTTCCTTGTTCACCGCATTCGCTTGCCAAAGCGATTTGTTTAGCTTCCGTTAAACTTAGCTTTTCACCTGTTCCTGTTTTAATACAAAACTCCTCCGGAGTTTCTTGCTTTTCTTCTACACAGCCACTAATCAAAACAAATCCTAAAATTGCCAGAAGGACAATAACCTTAGTTTTCGTTTTCATTTTTCCATTTCATCTCCTTTATCTTCTTCTTTTTCCATCCCTTCTTCTTCACCCATCTTTTTCTATCGCCCCGTTATATTTTACAGTTCGCTATCCGAACTTGGTTCGCATATACCACCCTTTAGCAGAAACAACTCACTCATTTTTTACCGCCTGGCTTTTGAATAGATGCGTGTATATAAATACCCTTTATTTATATTTTTGCAATAGCGTATAGCGCCTTGCAAATAAAAGCCAATATGCGAATTTTGGGGAATCTTTGATTTCACTTTTATTCATTGACTGCTCTGATTCGGATCGCTCACCGCTCGGCTGCCGCCTCTACCCGCTGCTTGATGCCCCGCAGCATCTTCCTATCCATCACCAAACTGATCGGTTCCATGAAAACGCGGTAGATAAGCGCATTTCCCAGACTCGGGTTGTAGTCGTTCCGAGACCGGCTGATCATCCGCGTAGTCCCGTCATCAAGTTCGTCCAAAAAGAACACCCAGCTCATGTTAAGGTACTTTTCCGGCATCGTGTCAGTGAGTTCGAATGTACGCCCAGTTTGTGTGTCGGCCCTTACGTGGAGGACGAGCGCCCGGCACGGCTCGATGGCAGCGACCGGGAAGGAGATTTTGGGATGGAGCCGTATGCCGTCCCCAACCTCAAGGTGCTGAAACTCCGGGATGATTCGATCCGCGTTGTGGATGTCACCGCCAACCAGGTTCTCGAGCCATTCGTAGCTGTACATCCCGCCCTGGCCCTGCCCCATCTGCACGAGCCACGGCCAGGTCTCAGCGGCCGAAGCTCGAATGGTGATGGCATGGGTGTATCCACACTTCGGGTGTGGTACCAGGTCATCACCCGGCAGGGACCGGTGAACCTCGGCATCGGTCGCTCCCCACTTGGTGTGCCAGGACCGGAGAAAGGGCGTTAGAAGGGCAGCAGCGATGAGGAACGCACCAGCTATTCCCTCTATGATATCTTTGAATTTGCTATCTGCCATTTTTATACTCCCTTTTCAAATTAGACCCTTTTCCATGCTAAAATACAAAAGTAAATAATTATTTTATGAACAAGTTGTATCGAGAGACATCACTGCAATTGCAGCCGGGATATAAATTGAAGGCCACCACTCTTTATTTCTTTCCCTATTTTTATCCTCCTGACTTTTAAATAGATGAGGGGTTTTTAATAACATGCGTATTTTTGCAATGGCGTACAGCGTCTTGCAAGCAAAATAAGTTCTTTCTTGTTTTCTTTAAATCAAACAAAATAAAATTAAGGAAGATAGAGTCGAGAAGTAGGGAGGGATAAAAAATGGAAGAGAAAAGAGATTTTGGCGATTTGAAGAGAGAAGTGATAGAAAAGGGTAAATGTGCGCTTTGTGGTGGCTGTGTCGCTACGTGTAGAATGCTCGATTACGGCTACCTCAACGTGGACTTTTCTGAAGAAAGGCCAGTGATAAGAGAAGGGCAGCAGTGTCCACCGGATTGTGGATACTGTTATTATCAATGCCCGAGGGTAGAGAAACCGGAACTGAGGGAAGGACTTGAGGAGATGTATGAAGTGGTCAGTACAGACGAGGAGATAAGAAGGGGTTGTCAGGATGGAGGTGCGGTTACTTCGCTATTAGCATATGCTCTCGAAGATGCGATAGTGGAAGGCTGCATAACCGTCACAGATAAAGGGGAATGGAAACCGGAGGTGCAAGTGGCGATGAATAAGGCGGGATTGATAAAGGGAGCAGGTAGCAAATATACGCCTGCGGCAACGCTGACTGGTATAGCAGATGCTATTTTGAAGTACGACCTGTGGAGTGTCGCTCTGGTAGGGACACCATGCGTGATGTCATCGTATGAAAAGATGTTCGTTGTAGGGCGGGATACGCATAATGCGCATAACTTCTCGTCCCATGTAAGGTTGAGAATAGGTCTGTTCTGCATGGGTAGTTATTCGTATGAAAAGCTAATGAAGGGATATCTTGAACACGAGCATGGTATTGACATAAGCGAGGTAACAAAATTGCAGATTAGCGAGGATGTTTTACACGTGTATGCAGGTGAGAAAGAGCTGTTAAGCACGCAAATTAACGAGGTAGAGGATTATAAGCGAGATGGCTGCACAGTATGTGAAGATTTTACCGGGCTGTTTTCTGACATAAGTGTTGGAAATGTCGGCTCACCAGCGGGTAAGTCATCAGTTATAATTCGCACTGATTTTGGGAAGGAGATATTTGAAGATGCTCTGGAGCGAGGATATATAGAAGCAAAGCCAATGGACAAATCTGGTGTGGATTTGATACACAGGTTAATGAAAGGAAAGAAGGAAGCAGGGATTGCCGAGAAGGAGAGGAGGAAGAAGAAGTTGATGGAACAGATGAAGTAGCAAGAAAATAAATTATAGACACAGATTAACGCTTGTGGGCTCTGCCCACATCCACGCAAGCTCTGAAAGGGCTTAATTAACACAGATGGAAATAAATCCGTGTAAATCTGTGTCTTAAATATAAGGAAGCTATACGTTATATACAATAAAAAAGAGGAGTATTTTGATTTACTCCTCTTTCCGTTCCATCCCCTATATACTTTTGGGGGATATTCCGATGTTTTCGGGGTTTTTTCAAAATCCTCAGGGGTTAAATCCCAATGGCAAATAAATACCAAATCCCAATTATCAAAATCCAAAAAGGGAAAGGTGAAAAAAAATAGAAGAACTTAAAAAAAAGGAGGTGAAACGTGGAAAAGAGCGTTAAGCCAACCATAAAATGCGGAAAATGTGGCAAGCCAATATCAGGGGATGTTTACGAGTTCGAGAGCGTTAAGCTGTGCGAGGATTGCTATATGGATGAAGTAATAGCGTCTCAGCCGAAAAAATGCGTGATGAAATGAAGGTAAAATGGGGATTCCAGTCATTGAGCAGGAGCGATGTACAGGGTGCAGAGAATGTATTAGCGTGTGTGAAACAAATGCAATTGAAATCGTGGATGAAAAAGCGAAAATAGATTATGAGAAGTGCTATGGGGATACTGAGAGATGCAGAGCTTGTATAGAGATATGCCCACAAGGCGCTATCTTTGAAATGGATTAATAACTTTTCTCACCAGCTCGCATAAGCACTTTAAGCCAGTTCTCCGGAGGCACAAAAGGACATACGTAGTTCTTACTATAAGCGCACCATGGATTATACGCTTTATTAAAATCGAGAATCCATTTTCCTTCCGGTGTGCAGTCTCTATCGAGCTCAAGGTCAATATACCGTCCAGCCCCGTAGGTCTCCTTACCACTGGTTGCATCCTTGAACGGGATAAACAGCCGTTCCTCGCGAGGGTCGCTCTTATATGCCTGAAGTGTGCACTCCTCTTCGCCAATCGTGAATCGAAATTCAGCCCAGCGCAGGAAGTCCCGCATATTGCCTCCTGTGTCTTCAATTTGTAACCGCTTTTTATCGTGATGCTCATGAAGTTCGAGCTCGAACCGGTAGTCTGCGTTAGGGGGATAATACACAAGACCTTTGAACTTCGCTCGCTCTCCCTGCGGTATCGGTGATTGCCCGTGCACCGCAAAGAACCTATCCTTCCCTTTCCGCTCGCGCTCACGCCTTTCTTTCCAATCAGAAAGTTTATCCATGTCTTCTTTCTAAGAAAAGGTTTGTGCTAAAAGAAGCTTTGCACCTAAACACAACCCCTAACTTTCAGGTAACTTTAGGTGCAACCTTCCGAATAAAAGAAGGGGAGTAAAAGATGAAAAATCAAATTCACCGCAGAGAACGCGAAATTAGAGGTTTAGTTTATTAGCGGTTCAGCTCGTTAGCTAACCCTCTAAACCGCCAAACCGCTAACCCGATTCACGTCGTAAACCGCTTATAAATCCTCATTATTTTATCCGGCAGTTTTAGAACATCGTCAATCACAACCCACCTGCTATCGGCATACATTCGTGGTAAATACTCCGCTGCTTCACGATCAACAGTAATACAAAACGACTTGACACCATATCGTTGAGCTTCCCTCAATGCCATCCTTGTATCCTCAATAGCATAATTGCCATGATAATCCCTGTCCAATGGTTTACCGTCACTTAACAGAACAAGCATCTTTGTCTTCTCTTCCCTTCTTCTCAATTTAGTCGTGGTGTGCCGGATAGCAGGTGCAACTCTGGTAGATTGCTTATTCGTCATTATAGATATTTTACACTGCACTCGCCGATCATAAGAGTCCTCAAAATCTTTGATAATATAAAACATCACATTATCTCGCCCATACCCGGAGAACCCGTAAATAGCAAAAGCATCGCCTAATTCTTCCAATGCTTCTGACATTAATACCAGAGCCTTTTTCTCACACAATATTGTTGCTCCTGCCGTACTGCCACTCATATCAACGAGAAATGCAACTGCTATATCGCGAGTTCTGTTTTCGGTTCGTACATAGTTCCTCTCGGACGGAGAGAGCCTCAACCGCTTATCAATAAAGTACTGAACCGTTGCATCTAGGTCAATATCATCGCCATCAAATTGCCCCCGCAATTTTACTAAGCCCTCGGGTCTAAGCATCTGGAATTCTCGCCTGATTATCTTTATCTGTCCCGCATACTTCTGGATTGTGTCAAGATAGAAGTCGTCTGTCCCACCTTCTAAAAATTGTTCTCTTACCCGCGACCAATTTAATCTATAATCATTAATGTCAATACCCCATTCAGGATACAAATATGTGCCTCGTTCGCTTTGAAGTCCGTTTTCATCCGTAATTATTGTTTCAAGGTCGCTTAAGTAATCCTTCACTTTGTTTGGCTCAAGCGCATCAATTCGGGACTCAACTCCTTTGGGTTTAATACCTTTTTCTTTGTACAATGCTCTTAACAGTTCTCTTATTCCGAATTCAATAGCGTTTTTATCGTTGTCCGGAGGACTTTTGCCTGCTGATTCGCTATCCAGTTTCTCACTGATTTTTCTCGCTGTTCTTCCAAAATTGCCGATGGTTTGATTCACTTGCGATTGGTCTAATTGTGCTGAAAAATAATCCACATGTTGATAGGGCTCTTGATAGTGGTCATCTATCAAGAAATATAATTCAGCAGCAACCCTTGCGGTTTCGTGGACGTCAGCATGAGGGGTGGATAATGTCTGGCATATTGATAAAGCCTGTTTAAGTGTTTGCTCTATTCCTTCCGGAACCCGCTCTTTTGTCGTTCCGGCAATTAACCGCTGAGCTATAAGCTCCACGGCTCTCTGTTTATCATTGGCTAATTCGTCAAGCGAAGGTCTTTTAGAAACAGTATGAGCGTTCATATCTGATATTTGAACACCAAGAACAGGATATTCCGTTTTCAGCCGTGAATTGATTCTGTGATCTTCAAGTATGGTTACAAGGTCCTCCGCTAATGCAGGCTCAGGAAAGAGAGCATAAAAGTTTTTCAGGTCGCTGGTTTGGTTCATTTTACGGGGTTGCCTCGCTCGCGGGTGTTTGGTTAAACACTTTTTCTTTTTTGTAAAAAGAAAACCTGTGCTAAAAGAAAAA
>QEXZ01000073.1 GCA_003160755.1 Methanomicrobiales archaeon | reverse complement strand
GGAGTAATCCGTTATGGATACATTCCAAAATCCATGAACTTACATTACCAAACTCAATGGCATCAAACCCCATTACTTCTACTTCTTTCACCGCCTTCTCGGCAGCTCGTTGGTCGAAGATGCCTGCATTTGGACCCAGAGCCTCGTAGGGCTCGTAGTCCTTCTTATGTTCATGATATATCTTTTTGCAGGTCAAAGGACAGGGTTCGCCACAGGTGGCAAAGGTTCTTGGCTCTACTATCTCTTCATTAAATTGTTTAAGATAATGGTTTTTTACGAGGGCATACAATGATTTCCTCTCACTGTCGCTCAGATTTACGGACTCCCAGTTGAACGAGAGGAGCCACTCTCCAAGAACCGACATGTTCACGCCAAAGGTGCCGGAAGATTTAACGTGCTCGTCGTATCTATATTTTTTCCCTGCGTTGATGACGCATTCAGTATATTTTTCCTGAAACTCCTCCTGAAAGATTTTATTTATCACTTTAATATCCTTGATGTTCTCAATAAATGTTTTACCATCGTATGTGCCTCCGTATGCTATTGCAACGGTTCTATGTGCTTGCGCCATAAGAGACCCCATGCCCCCTCTACCTGCCCAATCGTCAACTCCCAGTCTAAATTTTCCGTTGCGTATCACGGTTGAGCCGATAGCGCCAAAGTTTGTATTCAAAGATGCCGGACCCACGGAGAGTATCCTGAAATCCATATATTTGTGCTCATCGAGAAACAGGTCATTGAACTTTTCATAGGTGTACTGCTGTAATGCATACCATCCTCTATTACCTCCGTAGCCATGAAAAATATCTTTTAAATCATGTTCACTGATTTCATCGAAACGTGTTTCAATGGTTCCATCCCCAGCTCCTTTTATTGCCGCTATAAGATAATCTTCAGACCTGCCTTCAACCGCCATGTAATCTATACCTGCATGGTATAGAGGTAGACCTGCGCCACCCATAGAACTTATGAAAAAACCATGCCAGAGGGGAGACCTTGCTGCAAAAATCAGACGGTGGAAACCATAGAGCTTGGAACCTGCTAACTGACCTGCTCCGAAGCATAGGACATTTCTCGCATTATAGGGCTCAACAGCGAAGCTTTTGTACCGGTCACGGTGGCACAGTAACGCAAAACTGATGGGTCCTATTGCCTCCTTAATGGGTAATTTCTCGATTCTCAGTTTGTGTCCCGTAGCATTTAAATATGCCACCCTACATTCTTGATTGGTTTTCGTATTCAATCAAACTCACCTCCTCGCCACAACCATGTAGGTCGTGCTTGTGCTTTGTTCTGGTACTGTATATTTTTGCATTATTTAAACTTTGGTATTTTAATGGTTTACTTAACACTTTTCAATTCATTCTGCCCCATTTGTGTGGCTTTCACTTTCCCATGCCCAAACAACTACAGCAATCGCTATAAATCAGAAAATCACCTACATCACCCAAAAAATAGAGCTTCGTAAAATCGATGTTTGTAATTCATATAATATTATAAGATAAGGCGATCGCTGCCCACAACAAAGCAAACCAAAAAAACAGGGTGCCATGAAAAAAGAAGAGGTAGTACACCTCCATAAGTTATTGGTTCGTGTGAAGAAGTGTTTTGAGGCAAATAGCTTGAACTGCGAGTTCGAGAAGTATAACGAGCTGGACAATACTCCTCTCAATGTGCAACGAAGCAAGGAAGAGCACAAGCGAGCTATTTTTGTTTTTGCGTCCGAAATGGCGTCAATGGCAGCGAAGAAGCTTTCATGCGGGGTGGTGGACTGATGGTGGAAGTATCGGATATTGACAGCTTAGGCAAGAAGACAATAACCGCAAAGCAGGGGACTGCGATTATCACCGGCGAGCGGGTGGAAGCAATTGCGGGAGCGTGGGATTTGGAGGAGCTACAACACTTGTTTGGCGAGATGGACAAGCTGAGGCACTCGATATATTTAGAGACAAACCTGATGTTGTAACATTGAAGAGATATTCTCATCATAACGAAATTGCATATATCTATGAACCAATGAGGGAAGAACTTCGAGATTTTGAACGTAAAGAAAAATCCACTGGTAAAACTGAAGAACTTGAGTTTGACACAGTAGTATGCTTGGCATTTGAAGACGGATTTAAACACGCATATGTTGAAAATAATGCTTGGTGGGCCATACGACTATCTCAAAAAGCAAGAGAGCAACAAAGATATCTAACTATATATGAAAAGTTACCTGTTGCACCAGTAAGCAACTATGCTGAAATAGATAGAATTGAGCCCTACAAGGATTCTGGCAACTTTATAGTTTATCTGAAAAATAAGAAAACAGTTTCTGCAATAGAATTGTATAAAAGAAAAAAAGGGGTTGCACCACAATCACCTAGATTTACAACGTTATCAAAATTGTTAAAAGCCAAAAAGATTAGTGAGTTATGGACATAATTGAAAAACTACATACATGAAAAATATGGACTCCAGATTTACTCTTCGTCGCTTCGCTCCTCGTCCTCACTTCGTTCGGAGAATATAACAGAGGATTTGCGATTCGTTTCACTCATCCAAATTGTGCTTTCAGCACAACTTCGCAAATCCTCGTTCCGTTAACCGAAATCGAAAGAAAGACATATAAATGTTAAGTAAACCTTGAAACTACACAGTATAAAGTGTTATTGGTATTGCCTTAATTCCTCTATGATATCTCTTATTATTGTACCATTCTCTATATGCTTTTATTTTCCCCTTCAGCCACAGAGGGAATTTCTTGAGTAAGTAAATGAACTCCTCGCTCACGTTTCTTATCGCTCTTTCTACTTTTCCCTTATCTTGGAGGTAGTAGGGGTGAGCAAATAAAGGTTCAATATCGTTCTCATTGCACCACCTTTTCCATTTCTCTCTGAATTGCGGCCCATTATCAGTCAGAATCTTCTCTGGCTTTTGAGGTAACTTATCCAACAATTTTGTTATTTCTATACTTGTAGGTGCATGATCGAATTGCTCTGCAACAAGCAAGTACCTGCTGTAATCATCGATGCACACAAAAAACCAGTATTTCTTGCCCTGCACTGAGTACGGTCCTTCAAGGTCCGCCTGCCAGAGTTCGTTTTGTCTCTTTGCTCTGAAGAACTTCCAGTGCTTGTAGTTTTTCTTATAGCCGTTTAGACCGTGTTTTTTAAGCACTTCGTTAATGCTCGTTCTTGACAATTTCAATCCTTGAACACAGTGCAGGATTACTTTTTTTGCATAATCGGGTAACTCCATGAGCCCCTGTTGTATTCTCGCGGTACCCCAGTCAAAAGTTGTGCGCATGGCAATAATCGCCAATTCCACCTCTAATGTAATCTTTACTTCTCTATTTTTGCGTTTTTTGTCCCTGAAGCTTTCCCTTCCACTATGCTTAGCCCTTTTAAACCAAGTGGTAACTGTTTTTCTTGACACGCCAAAAACTTTGGCAACTAACGTTTTCTTAAATCCTCTTCTCACAGCGCCAACCATAGATTGCCGCTGTTCAGGAAGCAAACGCATGATTTTTTCACCCCTTATCTCTTCTTTAAGAGAACAAAAAGAAGATAGGGATGATATAAAAGATTGCCCTGACGTGTAACCTTTTAGACTTTACTTAACACTTTTCAATTCATTCTGCCCCATTTGTGTGGCTATCACTTCTCCATGTCCAAACAACTACAGCAATCGCTATAAATCAGCAAATCACCTACATCACCCCAAAAATAGAGTTTCGTAAAATCGATGTTTGTAACTCATATAATATTATAGGATAAGGCGATCCCTGCCCAAAACAAAGCAACCCCCCCCCCCAAAAAAAAAACAGGGTGCCATGAAAAAAGAAGAGGTAGTACACCTCCATGAGTTATTGGTTCGTGTAAAGGAGTGTTTTGAGGAAAATAGCATGAACTGCGAGTTCGAGAAGTATAACGAGTTGGACATCACTCCTCTCGATATGCAACGAAGCAAGAAAGAGCACAAGCGAGCTATTTTTGTTCTTGCATCCGAACTTGCGTCAAAGGCTGCGAAGAAGCTTTCATGCGGAAAAAAAACTCTTTTAATTTTCTATGAAGGAATGGGTAAAGATATATGTGATCCAGATGTTTTTGATGAAATTGTAGAGAAAGCAAGACAAGACTTAGGAGAAAAAAGAAATAAAAGAAAATATATATGATAAAAAAGAAGGGTGCTATTATAACAACTTGCAAAACAAATAAGATAGAAAGGAGGGCCGAATATGGAAGTAAGGAGTCCGGAATTTGGAAATGGTAAGAAGATTCCCCGGAAATTTACCTGTGAAGGGGATGATTTCAACCCTTCTCTCATTATTGAGGATATTCCCGTGGGGGCTAAAAGCTTGGCTCTCATAGTTGATGATCCGGATGCACCTATGGGGACCTGGGTCCATTGGGTTTCATTTAATATTCCTGTTGTTTCGCGGATTGACGAAGATAGCATTCCCGGAAAGCAAGGGATAAATGATTTTGGCAGGAAAGAATATGGGGGTCCTTGTCCTCCATCTGGTATTCACCGTTACTTCTTTAAAATATACGCCCTAGATACAGTGCTTGATTTAAACGAAGGGATTAACAAGGAAACCTTAGAAGAAGCCGTGGAAGGTCATGTATTGGATAAAGCAGAATTAATCGGGTTGTATAAAAAGGGTTCGAGTTTTTGAAAATGTATCTTATTGAATGGAGTTATGTTTGAAGATAGAAAAGATGCAGGCGAAAAGCTTGCCAGTGCCTTAGAGAGATACAAAGACAGGGATGTTCTCGTTCTGGCTATTCCAAGAGGCGGTGTTGAAGTAGGATACCAAGTTGCAAAATATCTGGCTGCAAGTTTTTCTCTGATAGTAACAAGGAAATTGCCTTTTCCGGATAATCCCGAGGCGGGATTTGGAGCGATTGCAGAAGATGGAAGTACATTCATTTTTAAGGATGTTGAGCGGTGGCTTCCGAAAGAAACAATTGTCGAAATTATGAAAGAGCAGAAACAAGAGATTAAGAGGAGAATGGCGGCATTGAGAAAAGGTAGACCTTTACCAGAAATTGCGGGCAAAATGGTCGTATTAGTGGATGACGGTATTGCCATGGGTTCCACAATGCGTGCTGCTATAATGCTTTGCAAAAATAAAAAAGCGGGGAAAATCATCGTGGCAGTACCAGTCTCAGGAGAAGATGTTGCAGAAGAGATAGGAAAGATGGTTGATGAAATAGTAGTCTTGGAGAAACCCGTATTTTTTCGCGCAGTAGCACAAGCATATAGGAATTGGTACGATGTATCAGATCAGGAAGTAATTGAGATGATGAAAAAAGAGGAGATGTAAAGGAGAGTGATGAGAAAAAAATGCCAGCAGTAGTAGATCTGGAGAAGTGCGATGAAGAAGTCGTTCTCGATGTTGGTGGTGTTTTTATAGATATTGGGGCTATCCCAATGTTGAATTCGCAAAGGATGTGGTGAAACTTAACGAGTTAAAAGAAATAGAAGTGGATTGTGACTGTAAAACAACTGTTACGGGAATATTTGCGGCTGGCGACATAACTAATGCACCGGAGAAACAAATTATCGTGGCTGCGGGAGAAGGAGCAAAAGCAGCTCTGAGTGCATATCGCTATTTAATAGAATCATAAAAAAGAAAAAAATCGAAACTTTTTTATGCACTAAAACTTATGTAGTCATTGAGGTGCTCTTATGGCATTTACGCCGCCACAAAATAACGCGGAGAAATTCTCTTTTAAGGACGGCTGCCCTTATTTTGGGATGGACTCATCAGGACAACCTAAATGCGAAGCAGACGATATTATTGAGGAATATTTACCGGGGATGTATCCTCCGAGAGGTGGCTTATGTCTCAGTTCTGCTGAAAATTGGATCGACTGCATATATTTTAAAAGGGCAAATCTCCTATAAATTAAAGGGGGGATAAAAAAGATGAAGATATGTGTAAGTGCAATTGGGAGAGACCTGGATGCAGAGATAGACTGGAGATTTGGCAGATGTCCATTCTTCGTGATTGTAGACTCTGATACAATGGCGTTTGAAGCAGTACCAAACGAAAACAGCATTGATGTGGCTGGGCGAGCTTTCTGTATCGCACATCCAGAAACGCTTCTGAATAAGGGTGTGGATTTGGTTATCTCTGGAAACATAGGACCAAATATTTATCACTTATTTCATACAGCCGGCGTGGATATTGCGACTCTCACATCGGGCACAGTGAAAGAAGCAGTTGAGATGTATAAAAGCGGTGGATTGGATATAATCGGTGCTGTGATGCCGAGGCGTATAAAAGAGGAGATTTCAACGCTTGAGGCGCGTTCAAAATCCCTGAGGCAAGAATTAGAGCAGATAGAGAAGAGATTGGGGGAGCTCAGGAAGTAACTCCGCTCATTCTTCCTCTTCTTTCTTTTATTCTTTTTAAACGAATTGTTGGTTAAAACCAGAACGTCATTAGAATCAAGATTATGAGCATGAGTACTTATGGCCCCTCGTTCCACTTGCGACTTCTACTCTTGCTTCGCTCCACGATGGGGAGGGGCAAGTACGCAGCTCGTCAGATGCTGGGGGAATCAACCTCTAAGAGAGGAGGAAGACTGATTGTGTACTAAAGCCGCAAAAGAAAAAAAATCGAAAAGGTTTCAGGATACGAAAAATTTAAAGCAAGGAAAGATTGCCATCCTGAATATTGACAGCACAGAAAGATTACTTCAAGAGTTTAGATTAAAGTGAAACTAATGTGGAAAGCTGAGAATCATCATTGCCATATAGTCTTTTCTGAACTGTTTCGTATTAAGTTTATAAATACGAAGTAGGAATAGTTAGATATGGCAGAGGAAAAGGATATAAAAAAATTACTAAAGATATCAGGATATTCAAGTACGGCGATAGAATACATCCTTAGGAAGGTGAACGTAGGAAAAATAGAGAATCCTGATGCTCACGCTGTTTATACCGGTCCGTGTGGAGACACAATGGAGATTTTCCTGAAGATTGAGCCCGATTACAAAGTGATAAAGGCGGCAAAGTTTCAAGCAGTGGGGTGCGCAGGCGCTCTTGCCTGCGGGTCTGCTCTGACAGAGATGATAAAAGGAAAGACGATAGAGCAAGCGGAGAAAATAGATGAGGAGGATGTAATGAATTGGCTTGGTGGTATTCCAGCACAAAAGATTTATTGCGCTTGTTTAGCAAAAAGGACATTGAGGAACGCGATTACTGAATATAGAAATAAGTAAGGAGGAACTGGATAAGAAGATACATAGGTGTTCGGTTAAGTAGGACTCAACATAAATAATGACCTATAACAACACATTTCCGACGCGGATTTACACAGCTTACACTGATTTATTTTTATCTGCGTTAATTAGTGTTAATCTGAGTCTATTATACTTTTTGAATGTCTTTACTTTTGGATGATGGGATAGTGTTCCTGATAGATTTGGTAGGTTCGCCAGAGGGGAGACAAAAGCAGACCTTCTCCGTCGCTTCGGAGCACACCTTACTGGTCAACAAATACATCCACCGCTATGGGAACTTTGATGGATTCTTTACAAAAAGTAATGTGACTCACCTTACGGGTGCTACTGACAGGCAGTAATTATAGCATAGCGTACAGCTTCGCTATCTTTTAATAATTGTCCTTAGAAGATAGCAAGAGGAAAAAAATCGAAGGGAGTTATTTTATGAACAATCATATTACATAGAGGTAGAGAGTAGATGAAAGATATCGCCGTGGAACCACATATCGCAGAAATTTTGATGCCTGAGAACCTCCGGGTCGGATTGTTCGTAGCCGAGCAGAGGAAGAGATGCAGTAAAATAGGATGTAATGCAGAATTCTACGGTTTTGGCTTTGGTCAGTCTCCATTCCATGTGCCACCACCACTTCAGCGCTCGCTGGGAGAACATGCAGGGATGGGTCACTATTCCGCAGCAGAAGGGATCGAAGAACTGCGGGAGGCTATTGCAGGGTTCA
>QEXZ01000072.1 GCA_003160755.1 Methanomicrobiales archaeon | reverse complement strand
CGCCGGTACTCATCTTCATTTTTCCTTTTATCCGCTTCTCTCGCCTTTTCAACTGCATTCTCCTTGTTTAACGTGATAAAAGCATTTAATTCGCTTCGTTCTATTCGCTCGTAAATCCTGCTCACCAGGTCCTCACAGGAGACATCTCCACTTTTTATTCTTTCTACGACCTCTTGTGCAGTTAAGTTCTTTTTCTTCATCTTTTCCTCAAAATCTCTTTAGCAATTCAAAAAGAATCTTCATTTCTTCTCGCTTCTCCTTTCCTTCAATCACCGCTATCCCATCTGAAATATCTTCACCTCGCAACTTTTTAAGTGCAAGCTCAAAGATTGTTCTCATGGTTTCATCTTGTATTCGCATTCCCCTTAACTCATCTCTAATCTTTGCATCTTTGGTTACAAGGAAAAGGGCAATACCACTGTAAATTACATCCTCGCCCTTAACTCCTTCTTGCAAATCGAAACAGAAGGAGAAAGCCTTTGCTGCATCCTCTTCTCTCCCAGAATTTAAGAATAAAATTCCTGCTTTTTTAAATTCTCTTGCTGATTCTTCGTATCTTCTCATTTCTAAGTACACTATTCCTCTGTTTCCATAAGCCTCTGCATCATTCGGATTCAACTCGATTACCTTATCATAATCTTCTATTGCTCGCTCATACTGGTTTAATTCGAAATAAGCGGCACCACAATTGTAGTAACCTTCGACTAGATTAGGGTTCAACTCGATTGCCTTTTCGTAATCTTCTATCGCTTGCTCATACTGGTTTAATTCCGAATAAGCGAGACCGCGATTGCTGTAAACCCCTGCATAAGTAGGATTCAACTCGATTACCTTTCCGTAATCTTCTATTGCCCGCTCGTACTGCTTTAATTCATAAAAAGCGTTACCACGATTGTTGTAAGCCTCTGCATCATTCGGATTCAACTCGATTGCCTTACTGTAATCTTCTATTGCCCGCTCATGCTGCTTTAATTTCGAATAAGCGAGACCGCGAATGTAGTAGAAGCCTTCTAAATCCGGATTAATTATTAATGCCTCATTACAGGCATCTATTGCTTTTTCAAACTCACCTTTCCCAATGAAGATAGCAGAAAGCCTTGCATAATTTAATATAATGCCCTTATTGTCTTTTAATTTCTCCCTTACACCCACTGATTTCCGAAAATATCCCTCACCACGTTCAAAATCACCCAATCTGAAATATGATAGGGAAAGACTCATATATAATTCCGCGCGTTTGTAATCATCACGTTCAGAACTGAGCAAATACTCGTCTATCTTTATCCGCTCCTTTATCTCTTCTTCGCTCTCCCCCTCCTCAAAAACAGGTAGCGAATAATACACGGGTTCTGATTCTGCGGGTTCTGCCAACCGCATTATAACACTCTCCTCTCCCAGTTCTCCCTCTTTGAGTTCGTATGTCCTGCTCCTGAACCTGAACCAGTCGGGTGCATGTTTTTGTATCTCCATTATCTCGTATTCACTCCCCACAACCACCACGGGTCTTTTAATGTCAAAGAACAAATCACGATGCAGATTCACGTATGGCAATACCCACGGGAATTGATTCCCAATCCCATGAACAAAATATGTGGTATTCTCACTGCTTTCCTTCCACTCCAACAACATCTCCAGTAGATTCTCCCTACCCTTTAAGTATATTTCCTGAACCTCAAACTCAAAGCCACCTGACGCTATCAACTCCTTCAACCTTGCAGGTTGCTCGGAGATAGCGAAAATCAGGCAGTTCTTACCCTTCGCCAACTTCAACTCGTTCAATAATTCCTTTAATTGTCGGGTGTATGTCATACCATACCTCATCATTTGCGTATTCAAGGATTGCAAGGCTGAAGAGCAAATCGTGAAATCTATCCTCGCCAATTTTTCCTTTTGTCTTCTTCACTTCTTTCAGTATCCCGATGTCTTCCTTACCCAGAATCCTTATGTAGTCGTTCCTTATCCCAATAACCACACGATTCACATCTCCTTTCTCTACTCTGCTTCTATTTTCCATATTCGCAATGTTTGCCGCATCCCTTATTAGCCGCACAAATTCCGTAAGAATACCCCCTGATGAGTTTATCGCCTCAGCCATAGCTTCTTCAGTTATCAAATCCTCTTCCATTCTCATCAATGCCACTCCTCTCATAACCCTGTAACCATCAGAGTCAACTTCCCCATTTTTATGCTTCACTTTCATATTGTGAAGTTCTTTACGACCATCGAAATACTGCAATATAATCTGCCTTATCTTATTTGAGAACAGCAGTGGTTGTGGAATAGTGTAAATAATCTTGCAAATTGGCTGTGTTAACTCTGCACCATGCTTGTAAAACAGCGCCTCGCCCTTTTCTAAATTCACCTTGTCAAGGTCGTCAATTATAACAAGAATCTTCTTCCCGAGTTCTTTCTCGGCATCAATTATTATCTTGTTTATCGCATCTATCAAATCGCTTAATCTCGGTTTCATGACTTCTCTCGTTACCTCTCTGGTAGTTACCTGCGTCTTCACCTTCCCTGCGAGGTTTACAATTGCACGGAACCCCGCTCCAAATTCCAGACCGCCTTGTTTCTCCTTTACCCGCTCCACAATCTTTTCCGACCACGCATCAAGGTAATGCTTCAACTCATTACTTAATTTGTCAGATACGCTCTCGTATATCCCCGTAGCAATTACGAGCAGAACGTCCGCATAATCCACATCAAACAGATTGAGTTTGTCTTTTATCGAAAAAGATACGACAAATAACTTATCTTTTACAAGTTCAGAGAGCCTGTTGAGTTCCGTGCTTTTTCCATTTCCTCTGCTACCAACAAACAGATATTTCAAAGGCTTTTTACTCGACAAAATATCCGTGAGGCTTTTCACCGGACTCTCTCTCTCCACGTAATATTCCCTGAGCTTATCCCCACTTAGTGCCTCCTGCGGGTCAAATATATCGTAAACATCCGAAAGGACTTTTGCTTTTGCTTTCATATTCTCTAATTTAAATTTATTTTTAGTTAACTTTATATATAGCAATTCACCCCCCTTTTATATTAAACTATTACGGAGGGGGGGTAACGGTTAAACGAGAATGAAAACAAAGTCATTATGCCCGGAATGTCTCGAAGTTATAGACGCCGAAGTGTATGAAAGCGAGGGCGGCGAGATACTGATAAAGAAGAAGTGCGAGAAGCACGGTGAATTCGATGAAGTGTACTGGTCTGATGCCTCGCTCTATCACAAATTCGCAAAATGGAGATACGAAGGCAAGGCTGGAACCACACTCACAAAGACGGACAAGGGCTGCCCTTTCGATTGCGGTCTTTGCCCGGAGCATACGAGTTCGACAATGCTCGCACTTATAGACCTCACGAACAGGTGCAACCAGCGATGCCCCACCTGTTTTGCCAATGCCGCCGTCACAGGTTACCTCTACGAGCCAACGATGGAACAGTTAAGGGAAATGATGATAATGCTGAGGAGTGAGACACCCCCTTGCCCTGCGGTGCAGTTTGCGGGTGGCGAACCAACAATAAGGGAAGGTTTTGTGGAGATTGTAAAGATGGCACGGGAACTCGGATTTGCCCACATTCAAGTAGCGACAAATGGAATAGCACTGGCGAAAAGCGAAGAGTTTTGCCATCAATTAAAAGAAGCAGGCCTGCATACAGTCTATTTGCAGTTCGACGGTGTGACCGAAGAGCCGTATAAGAAATTGAGAGGGATACCTGCGTTAAAAACGAAGTTAAAGGCAATAGAGAGTTGCAGAGGGGGTGGATTAAATAGTGTGGTGCTTGTCCCTACGCTTATGAAAGGTGTGAATGATGACCAGATGGGCGACATAGTAAGATTTGCGGCGGATAACCTGGATGTTGTAAAGGGCGTAAATGCACAACCCATCGCTTTTGAAGGAAGAATAAACGAATCCGAGAGGAAAAAGGGGAGAATAACGATTCCCGATTTTATGAAGCTCCTGGAAGAGCAAACAGACGGTGAAATACCAAAAGAGAGTTTTTATCCCGTGCCTTTCGTTGTTCCCATCTCTTATTTCGTAGAGGCGTGGAAAGGAGTGCCACAGTTGGAATTCACGGTTCATCCCCATTGCGGCGCCGCAACGTATGTGTTTGTAGAAGACGGGAAGTTTATACCGATAACAGAATTCATGGACGTTGAGGGTTTTATGGAGTTCTTAGGGGGTGCAGCAGAGGAGATGACCAGGTCGAAAGTAGGTAAAATAAGAGCAATAGCAGGACTGGCATCAGCGTTAAGGAGATTTATAGATAAGGACAAGGGGCCGAAGGGTCTTGATTCTTTGGCTTTACTTGAAGGTGTACTAGGAATAGGGAATCGAGAAGCTCTTGCGAAGTTTCACCGTAAAACGCTTTTTATCGGTGCAATGCACTTCCAGGACGCTTACAATTTCGATCTGGAAAGGGTTAAGCGTTGCGGGATTCACTATGCCACGCCAGACCGCCGTATAATCCCTTTCTGCTCGTACAATGCCATTCACCGACCGTCAGTGGAAAAGGCTTTTTCTGTGCCTCTTAGCACTAAGACCAAAGCGGATTAGGGGATAGCCAATAGGGAATAGAATAGGGTGCAGCGTAGAATATTCGTAATTTCTGTGGCGTGGACAATTACCTTTAAATACAACAAGAGCCTATATAAAAATGCCCTTTTCGAAGAGTAGTATGACCTTGCTGAACAAGCGAAGGATGATTGCTATTGCAAACAAAGGGCTACAAAACACGCCGTATTGCACGGTCCCTGCGGTACGCCCCCTTCAAAGGATGCAATGACCGTTTAGAGGCAACCACAATACGGTACATATATATACACACACCAAAAAAAGTCAAATTCAATATTTTTAAATTAAAAACTAACTTAACTAATACTGTGGAGAAGATATTTAAAATGGAAGAACGAGAAGAAAATCGTGCGAGTTATGCCGGTACGGGAGAGGAGAGAGGTACAGATATAGATGTAGATATGGAGATAGAAAGGATAAAGGAGCGAAAGATGAGAGAGATGGAAGAGGAGATAAAAGCAACGAAAGAGAGTGGAAAAAAGGGATTGGGGGCAATAGACCAGCCACTGACGATGGGTGACAATAACTTTGTAGAAACGGTAAGAAAATATCCTGTGGTCGTCGTGGATTGCTGGGCTCCCTGGTGCGGTCCTTGCAAAATGATTGCACCGGCAATAGAGGAGTTGGCGAAGGAATATGCCGGTAAAGTCGTATTTGGGAAATTGAATGTGGATGACAATCCGAAAACCGCCACTGAATTTGCGATAATGGCTATACCCACGCTGTTCATCTTTAAACATGGCGAACCTGTGGACGTTGTCCAGGGGGCGGTGCCGAAACAGTATTTAGAAGCGAAAGTAAAAGAATGGCTGTAGATGCTGTGAAAAGAAACCTTTTAAACGATGAATGTGCAGAATCTCGGCGAGGGGGAGAGAAAAAGGAAGGGAATAGAAATAGTAAAGAGGTTTGCTGATTTGGGATTTCAAGCACAGCCAGAAGCAATTGACCTATTGAGCGGATACGAAACTGAATGCCGGTTTGGTCTCGATGAGATAGTAGAAAACGTGAGCAATTCGTTAGACACCGCGACTTTTGTGATTTCCGGCGAGCAGATAGCCGAGTTTATCAGAAATGGCCGGGCTGTTGCTGGAGAAAAAGAAAGAAGCACCACAAAAACGCAAGCACCACCACTACCCGCTGCCACTGCTCCTGCAATAATTAAATCATTCTCTGACAATAGTCGAAGAGACGTTGACCATAAAGATTTCTTACCGCATTTCCTTGACCGGTATGAAAGGATAAGCAGGGTGATAAAGCAGAGGTTAAACAACTGTGGGCAGATACGATTTATAAGAAACGGCAGAGGCAACGGACGGAATGGCGAAGAGGTTTCCGTAGTGGGAATGGTCTCATCGGTAAACAAAACGGCAAGAGGAAATCTACGCGTTGATTTGGAAGACCCCTCGGGGCAGCTCATGATTATTCTGCAACCCCAGGAGGAAATAGTACCCGATGAGATAATAGGCGTTACGGGCTCTTTATCGGATAGGGGCTATTTATTTGCAAATAAAATAATACGTCCCGATGTGCCTTATCGCTCTTCAAGTTCACAAGCATCATTAGCGCTTCCATTCAAATCCAACTCTAACTCCAAATCCAACTCCAAACCTGATTCTGAATATCGCGTCTTGGGGGAGGAGGAAGAAGAAACTGGCGAGACACAAAAACCCGTATATGCGGTGTTTATCTCGGATATGCATGTAGGGAGCAAGACATTTCTGGAAGAGTCATGGGATAGTTTCGTGCAGTGGTTGAAGTGGGAAGCCAAACGCATAGGAATTGCATATCTGGTTGTTGCTGGCGACATCGTAGATGGAATAGGCGTGTATCCGGGTCAGGAGGAGGATTTGTCAATTACGGATGTTGATGAGCAATACAAAATAGCGGCGGGATATTTTCACGCGTTACCTGCTCATATACATACGGTGATAGCGCCGGGAAACCATGATGCAGTCAGAAATGCAGAACCACAACCGCCATTGCCCGCACACCTCAGGCAGCTCTTCCCCGAAAATACATGTTTTGTGAGTAATCCCGCATACATAAAAATTGGCGGCAGGCTTGTCCTGATCTATCATGGGCAATCGTACGACGATTTTGTCGGCTCAGTATCGAGGCTAAATTATTCGCAGCCTGAGGCAGTAATGGCCGAGATGCTTAAACGACGGCATATTGCACCCACCTATGGAAACGTCGTCTCTATTATCCCCAATGGGCACGATTATGGAATTATTGACCCTGTTCCTGATATATTCCTGTGTGGACACGTCCATACGGTTGGTATTTCTAAATATCGAGACGTATTACTTATAAATTCCGGGACATGGCAATCACAAACACCGTATCAAAAAAAGAGGGATATAAATCCTGTTCCCGGCTGCGCAACGCTTGTAGAGCTTTGTAAAATGGAAACGAAGGTGATGGACTTCGGAACTGGAAGTGGAAGCGAACGTAGAAGCGGAAGCATAGCAGAAGCAGGATAAGGGGGGGTATGAAGACGTGATGACGACAACGACAAGAAATAGCGGAATGAAGTTCCGTGCACTACGCAAAGCGGCGGCGATACGCAGCAGGTTGCAAGACCGGGTTTATGGCGATTACGAGCGATTACTGGAAGAGAGGATATTAGCACGGAGTTTGCCCGAACATGTAGCGATAATCATGGATGGGAACAGAAGGTATGCGAAGAGGATAGGAATTTCAACGGAGGAGGGTTATCTCTATGGCGCGGGGATAACGGAGCGCGTGATTGATTGGTGTTTTGAGCTTGGAATAAAGCAGCTCACGATTTATGCTTTTTCTATCGAGAACTTTTGCAGGATGGATGAGGAAAAAGAGAAGTTATTTGCACTGATGCGAAAAGAGTTTGGGAAGATAAGCAGAGATGAAAGGGTTCATAAGAATGGTGTGCGGGTGAAAGCAATAGGTAATGTCAATTTGCTGCCCGAAACAGTAAGAGAGGCGATAAGAAAAGCCGAAAATGCAACTGCGCATTACGACAAATTTAAGTTGTTCATTGCCGTGGCGTATAGTGGCAAGATGGAGATAGTTGATTCGGCGTATATAATAGCGAATATGGTAAAACGAGGGTTGTTAGCTCCAGAGGACATAGATGAAGCGACGATAGCAAAGCATTTATATGTAAGCGAGATAGAAAATGGTTCGTCTGCCTCCGCTGCTGGCTCTGCTTCGGGAGCGAAAACGAGTGTAGACTTGTTAATAAGAACAGGTGGCGAGCAGAGATTGAGCAATTTCGTGCCATGGCAGGCGTTAGGGAACGAATGCGCAGCTTATTTCTGCGCCCCTTTCTGGCCTGAGTTCAGAAGAATAGACATGCTCAGGGCTGTAAGAACATATCAAGAGCGTGCAGAGGAGAAAAGACAGCATACACTCTCAAGAATAGTACAACTAATCCAGACCTTTTCTTAAAACCTTTTCTTAGAAAGAAAAGCTTTACCAAAGAATTTTATATTTTTAGTAAAGGTTTTTGCTTGCAAAAAAGTTTTTTTATAAAAAAAGAAAAAGTGTTATGAGAGCATTTATTGCCGTGGACCTGTCTGAGGAACTAAGGGCGAAGATAAAGGGAATACAGAAGCAATTTGTAGATTTAGATAAACA
>QEXZ01000071.1 GCA_003160755.1 Methanomicrobiales archaeon | reverse complement strand
GCATCGTGGGGCAGAGCCCAACAGTAGGGAACATAAAATTGACACCAGAGCAAATAAAGAGAAGATTTATGAAGGCTATGCTTTAGCGATACTCCTGTCTCACATAGTATAGAATTATCTCTTATCTATATTTTTTGCAGGCGATATTATACAATTGGACAATTTAATGCACAAAATAGAAAAGTTTAAATAGTGATTTACGCTAAAGGATAATTATGTATAAAAAAATGTTTGATAGTATAGGATGGAAAAAATTAGGAGGTGATTAACGTGGAAAAAAGAACCGCTATTATAGTAGCTGGGATAGTAATTGCAGTTATAGTAATTGGTATAAGTGCTTATTTCATAGCCAAACCCGTTACAATTCGTATTGGCTATCAACCAAGCACACATCAAATCGCAGCGATGTTAGCATCCGAAAAGGGATGGTGGGAAGAGGATCTGGCGCAATTTGGTATAGAAAAGGTTGAAATGAAAGAATTCCCTTCAGGACCTCCAGAGATGCATGCAATGCTTGCCGGGGACCTAGACGTAGCGTATGTCGGAGTTTCGCCACCTATTGCTGCTCTGTACGAAGGTTTAGATGCAAAGATAGTTGCAGGCGTCCAGACGCAGGGGTCCGCGATAGTTATCCGCCCAGAGTTCGCCGATGAATATGAACGTGAAGGACCTCTTTCTTTAAAAGGCAAGACGATAGCCACCTTTCCACCAGGGTCGATTCAGCATACAATCCTTTCAAAATGGCTTTTAGATAACGGGATAGACCCGACTGAGGATGTAGATATAAAAGCAATGGGACCGAGCGATGCTGCTACTGCTATTGGTGCTAAAACCGTGGATGCTGTCTTTCTCCCTAGTCCAACACCTACAATAATCGTAGAGGAAGGCAATGGAGTAATTGTTAAATGGTCGGGTTCGATGTGGCCAGACCACGCATGCTGCTGCTTGGCTGCGAGTGGGGAAATGATTAAGGAACACCCGGAGATGCTTAGGCAGATAATAAAAACGCATATACGTGCCACAGAATACGAAATAGAGCACCCTGAAGAAGCGGCAGAGATTTATGCAAAATGGGAAAATGCAAATGTATCAACGATAAAGCACTCGATAGATGCAACAGATATGCAATGGATTCATGACCCACAACTTGAGGTGGAATCGGGCATCGAATACGCGAAAGTAATCTACGAACTAAATAGAGAGAGGTATGAAGGCATGGGGATTAAAGTGCTTGAAAAAGGAGACATCTTTGATACCAGTTTCTATGACGAGGTAACGAGGGAAAGATGAAGCTGCCAGCAAAAGAAAAATGGCTGTGGTTAGTTCCTCTAATCGCAGTCCTCCTCCTCTGGGAGTTTACGGCGGGATACGTGATAAAAAATCCGTTATTTTTGCCACGCTTCTCAGCCGTTATTTTTTCCATTTATGTCCTCAGGGAAGTTTTGATTCCTGATATACTGGTAAGTCTCCTTCACTTTGGCATAGGGCTGGGATTGGCTTTTGCTGTAGCACTTCCTCTGGCAATTGGTATGGGGTGGTCCAAGAGCATATTCAAAGCTATTGACCCAATCATTGAAATTCTGAGACCAATACCTCCTCTCGCTTGGATACCCATTGCAATGATCTGGTTCCATCTGACGCACTATGCCGCGGGATTTATCATATTCATCGGTGCATTTTTCCCAATCTTAATTGACAGCTATACTGGATTTCGCGATGTGCCAAAGGTATTGGTAGAGACGGGTAAAGTGTTAGGATGCATAGGAGATAAAAAGCAGATAAAATATGTTGCTTTTCCCTATGCGCTTCCTTCGGTTGCAACAGGCACTCGAGTTGGAATGGGAGTGGGATGGATGTGTGTAGTCGCAGCGGAAATGTTTGGAGTTAGCGATAGTGGACTTGGCTTCCGACTATTCCAGAAATTTTATTTTTTACATCAGATGGACTACGTGGTGGCGTACATGCTTGTTTTAGGGCTGGTAGCGCTATGCTTAGACCGCTTATTCCGGCATTTTGTAGAGGATAAATTATTTAAATGGAAGAAGGGGATAGTGAAATAAAATGAACCACAAACTCGAACTCCGGAACGTAACGAAGACGTTTAACACAGAAGAAGGCGAAATGGGGGCATTGGAAGGCATTAGTATAGAAGTCAAGCCAGCTGAATTTTTGTGTATTATAGGTCCTTCGGGATGTGGGAAAACAACGTTGCTGAGAATGATAGCGGGTTTAGACCACCCGAGCAGTGGGGAGATTATTTTAGATGGAAAAGAAGTGAAAGGACCTTCTCCTGATAGGGGAATGGTATTCCAGGAATTTTCATTATTCCCGTGGCGAACGGTTTTGAAGAACGTGGAATTTGGACTGGAAATCAAGGGGGTGGGGGATAAAGCGCGGGGAGAGATTGCAGAGAAATACATAGAGCTTGTAGGACTCCAAGGGTTTGAAAACCACTACCCATACGAACTTTCAGGGGGCATGAAGCAAAGGGTAGCGATTGCAAGAGCTCTTGCTACGGAGCCATCTATTTTATTAATGGATGAGCCTTTTGGCTCGGTAGATGCACAAACGAGAAACATACTTCAGGAAGAGCTGCTGGAGATTTGGAAAAGGACAAAGAAAACTGTTCTGTTCGTAACGCACAGCGTTGACGAAGCGGTGTACCTCGCAGATAGAGTTGCGGTGATGTCCGCGAGACCGGGTTGCCTTGTTAAGTGCCTCGATATTAACATACCGCGACCAAGGAAACGAACGAGTTTAGAAGTGAATGAATTCAGGGGGAAGTTGCTCATGTTGCTCAGCTTAGAACGCTCAAAGGCGTGTATTTCGGTTTAATGAATTCACTAAAATTCAGAAAAAGTTGTAAATAGAGAACTAAGATATTGTAATATAAATGTTGATAGAATATATGCCTCAAATCACATTAATCATCATTTACATCTGTATCGGTCTTTTCGCGGGTTTTATGAGTGGTATGTTTGGAATCGGCGGCGGTGCTGTTAGGATACCGTTGCTTAATCTCGTAGATTTGCCTTTACTCAGTGCTTTTGGGATAAATTTATTCATTGTGCCTTTTTCATCATTAGTGGGTGCAGTGAGTCAAAGGGAAAATATAGAAAAAGAAATCGCGATTTATTTAGGTGTTGGCGGAGTTTTTGGAGCGATAATAGGCGCATTTCTCGCAGGTTTAATCCCAACTTTAATTTTAGCAGGTATTTTCGTTGCCCTTTCTCTTGTAATAGTATTTGGGCTATTTTTAGACCGAATTGCACCAGCACTTGCTCATAAAATCAATCTTACACATAAGAGTGCTTTCGCATCTTCTTTTTTTCTTAGCTTAATGGCAGCCATTCGAGGCGGAAGTGCGGGTTCTCTATTTCCCGCTTTTTTAAAAGCCACTGGGTGCGATATCCATAGAGCAATTGCAACCTCCTTATGTGTAACGATTTTCACATGTATTGGCGCTGCAACAATATTCTGGTCGCGTGGTGATATAATCTGGTTGCCGGCAATTTTTGCGCTCATAGGTTCAATGGTAGGTGCAAGGCTTGGAAGTGCTGTATCATTAAAAACAAAATCGGTCTGGTTGGAAATTGGTCTTGGGATATTGGTTGTGGCTCTTGCTCTTATTACCGTGTATAAGGCATTATAGAAAGAAAGTATTTTCGTATAGTATACTATGAACAGGAACAAATATCTGAAAGGAATCAGTGCAAACGTACTTTTATTGGGCGTTGTCAGTTTCCTGAACGATTTAAGCAGTGAAATGATAATGCCGATTTTACCTATGTTCATCACGGCATTAGGCGGTACGGGTTTGATTTTGGGGTTAATCGGGGGATTACAAGACAGCATATCGAGCATATTAAAGGTTCTTTCTGGATACTGGTCTGACAGAATAGGGAGGAGGAAGATATTTGTATCTTCGGGCTATCTGACTTCCGCGGGCTTCAAGTTGCTCCTGTCCCTCTCCATGATATGGCAGCACATATTAGTCTTCAGCAGTTTTGAACGTGTTGGCAAAGGACTGAGAACTGCACCAAGAGATGCAATTATCGCGGATTCCATGCCTGAAGCGAGGGGAAAGGGATTTGGAATACATCGAGCACTTGATACATCCGGCGCAATTGCAGGGTCGGTAATTGTTTTGCTTTTACTTTTGTTTTTCTGGTTCGACCTCGAACAAATCGCATATCAAATTGGTTTTTATAAGTCAATCATATTTATAGCTGCGATAATCGCTTTTTTCTCCTTAGTGCCCCTTCATTTTGTAAAAGAAGGTAAGAGAGAGCCGCAGGAGATAAAATTGCAGATAAGCCTGAAAAAACTGCCTAAGCAGCTTAAGTTGTTCATTGCGGTGGCTGCTCTCTTTGCATTAGCCAATTTCACCTATATGTTTTTCATATGGAAGGCAATGGATGCTTTCATGCCACTAATGCCCGTGAAGGAGGCAATCGCACTTGCTATACTTTTATATGTCCTCTTTAACACCTTTTACGCCTTGCTTGCCATTCCTTTTGGCACGCTATCAGACAGAATAGGAAGGAGTAAAGTGCTTACTTTTGGCTACTTCCTGTTTTCAGTGACCTGTCTCGGATTTGCTTTCTTCGATTCTCTCGCCGCCTTTATAGTTTTATTCCCCCTTTATGGAGTGGTTTATGCGATGGTGGAAGGGAACCAAAGGGCTTTTGTATCCGACTTATCTACAGAGGAACTAAGGGCAACAGCATTAGGTAGTTTTCATACGGTAATAGGCTTGGTAGCGTTACCCGCAAGTGTAACGGCCGGGCTCCTATGGCAAGTGATTAGCCCAAATGCAACTTTTGTTTATGGCAGCGTAATCAGCTTCATCGCCGTTATTTTGTTCCTTATTTTCAGAGATTATTTTAAGGATTAGAATTGAGGCTGAGGCGAAGGGAAAATTATTTATATGCCCTTTGTCAATAAACAGAAGTGGAGGTAAAAAAGAAAAATGAAAATAAAAAAGATAGAAAAACTACTTATATTTGTGAACTCAGGCATGGACAGACCTTTCAGCCAGTATGCGAGCTACGCAATTGCTTTTACGGCGAAGAAAATTCATAACATTCCCGATGTTATGGTGTACTATGGACCGCAGGGAGTAGAAGTAGCGCAGAAGGGAAATCTGGCAAAATTAGCACTCTCGGAAGACGTGAAGAAACTTATTGCAGGGCAGTTCGAGGGTTTAAACCCTGAGGATCTACCGGACAACCTGGAACTGATGGCGAGATTTGTAAAGGACGCTCTGGGCGTGAAAATCAGCTCGTGTGCGACATTCCATGTCGTTAGCGGCTTCGCTACGTCAGTAGAAGACACGTCAAATATCGAAGATTTCATAATGCCCGTGAAAATCCCGGATGCGGTAGAAGCAGCACTTAGCGCAGACAAAATCATGGTTTTATAAAAACCCCAAAAACCCCTTTTTTCTTTTTTTTCTTTGGCAAGCCTCTTCTTTTTAAATCAAAAATTATCCGAAAAAAAAACGTAAATTACTTTAAGCAGAATTAACTTGAGTAGTTGATTATAGAAGCATTTAATAAACGAACTAAAAGAGGGAGCGTGAAAAAATTGGCAAAAGAGGAAAATGAAACCGTAAGTGAAGGTGAAGAGGACGTTGCCGTCGTCTTAATAGGACACGGAAGCAAACTACCGTATGGGAAAGAGGTAATGGAAGAGTTTGGAAGGCGAGTAGAAATGCGAGGGATATTCAAGGCGGTTCGGGTTGCGTTCATGCAATTGAACTCGCCAAGCATTGAGGAGGCGTTGAGAGAACTTGCTAAAGCGGGAATGACAAATATAGTGGCACAACCCGTTTTTTTAGCAGACGGAGCGCATACAACAGAGGACATCCCGGAGAAGCTAAAAGAATCTTTCGAAGGTGCATGGGCGGAGCTGGGAAAAGGCGTAAAACTGATTTACGCAAAGCCAATTGGGGTGGATGAACGAATCGTGGACATATTACTGGACCGCATAAAAGAAGCGACGGGAAAGTAAATCCCACGCAAAACAAATTGAGTTCCACGGGTGGGATGCGGGGGGAGGGATTCGAACCCTCGTATCCCTGCGGAACAGGATCTTAAGTCCTGCGCCTTTGTCCATGCTCGGCTACCCCCGCTTTGCTACTGCGACAAATAAAAATTGAATTTTAATACCTATTAATATTATTATCCGAAATATACAAAGAGTAGGGAAAATGATAGATAGAAACGAGATAAAAGAAGTTCTGAACAGATATGAGTTTGACAAGGTGATTATAGGCGTTCTCGGGTCACATTCCGCACTGGATATATGTCGAGGAGCGAAGGACATGGGCTTCAGAACGCTGGTGGTGTGCCAGAAGGGCAGGGAGAAGACTTATGACCACTACTATCGGACGGAAAATTCCTGCGGAATAGTGGACCAGACCATTGTGCTTGATAAATTTTCAGATATAACCGAAGAGAGCGTGCTGAGGCAGATGCGTGAAAATAACGTTATTTTCATCCCACACCGCTCCTTTGAAGTCTATGTGGGTTTTGACCGTATCGAAGATGATTTTCTTCTGCCCTTATTCGGGTCGAGAAGTATGCTTCGGGCAGAGGAACGAGATGCAGAGAGGAACCAGTATTACCTGATGGAAAAAGGTGGGATTCCCTATCCCCGGATATACAAAAGCCCTGAGGAGATAGACCGCCTGGTTCTGGTTAAAGCACCGGAGGCCCAGCGGAAATACGAACGTGCGTTCTTCTTCGCCTCTTCTCCCGCGGAGTTCTACAATAATTCCGAGCAGATGCTTCGTGATGGTAAAATAACGGAAGAAGGGCTGAAGAAAGCGGTCATCGAGGAGTTCGTTATGGGTGCGCAGTCTAACTTCAATTACTTCTACTCACTCTTAGATAGGCGGCTGGAACTGTTAGGGATTGATACGCGGAGACAGACAAATCTGGATGGCATACTTCGCCTTCCGGCATCACAGCAGTTAGAAGCCTTGAAGTACATAGACGTCAAAGCCATCGAAGCCGGGCATATCGCATGCACGGTAAAGGAATCACTTTTAGAGCAGATATTCGAGCTTGGGGAGAAATTTGTCACCGTTGCTAAGGAAGAGTATCCGCCGGGAATTATAGGTCCTTTTGCATTACAGTCCACGTTCATTCCCGGTCCTCCGGAGGAAAAAGCCGTAGTTTTTGACATCTCCATGCGAGTGCAGGGCTCTCCAGGAACACGTTTTACGCCATATTCGGGATACCGCTACGAGGAGTCGCTTTCGGTAGGGAAGAGGGTGGCTATGGAACTCAGAAAAGCCATTCAACTGAACAGATTGGAAGAGACGGTTACATGAAATGAAATAAATGATACATAAAAGGGAAATTCATCACATTTTGGACGGCTATGCCAGGGATGAGATAACTATCGCCACCATGGGGAGTCATACTGCACTCCAGATACTTAAAGGAGCAAGGGATGAGGGGTTCAAAACGCTGGTGATATGTAAAAGAGGCGCTGAAGAGGTCTATCAGCAGTTCGGAGTGGCTGATGAACTCCTGATTATTGAAAATTACGAACAATTCATGGAGAAGAAGTTCCTGGAAAAACTGATAGAAAGAAACGTCATCCTTATCCCACACGGTTCCTTTGTGGAATATCTTTCGCCAAAACGGATTGAGAATGAACTCTTGGTCCCCATGCTCGGGAACAGAATGGTCCTGGAGTGGGAATCGGACCGTGAAAAGGAGCGGGAATGGATGGAACACGCAGACCTAAGGCTACCTAAGGAATTCAAAGAACCCGAAGATATAGATAGTTTAGTCATGGTAAAATTTCCAGGAGCTAAGGGAGGGAAGGGCTATTTCATCGCAAGCAATCCTGAAGAGTTTGAGCGAAAGCTCAAAAAATCTGGGCTGAGAGATAAGGATAGATTTACCATCCAGGAGTTTGTAATAGGAACCAGATTCTATCCCCATTATTTCTATTCACCGCTGAAAAACCGGCTGGAGCTTCTCAGCATGGACATCCGTTATGAATCCAACGTTGATGGACTCTCAAGGCTACCTCATGTTTTACAGGACGGCACTCCAGAACCTTCCTTTGTAGTTACAGGAAATATTCCGGTGGTAGCGAGGGAGTCTCTCCTAAACCCGATCCTGAAGATGGGTCAGAGCGTAGTCAAGGCATCACAAAATCTGTTCAGTCCGGGTCTGATAGGACCCTTCTGTATAGAAACCATCTGCACCGAGGATCTGGAATTTATAGT
>QEXZ01000070.1 GCA_003160755.1 Methanomicrobiales archaeon | reverse complement strand
ATTGACAATGAACGTACCCTGATAACGACGGAAAACTGGAAAAATACAGGAATCCCGTATAACAGCTCCTTTGGAAACCGCGGCTGGGGTATCGTGATAACGAATGCGGAAGTAGCGAATTACTTCAAACAGGTATTTCTTGATGATTTCTACCGTGGTCGCGGAAAAGATTCTTCGCAATGTTTGGATGATTTAGATTTAGAGACAAAAGAATTTACGATGAGCAGGAGGAAGATACCCGAAGGCAGTTACGTGCCTGTTTTCGCGCCGCTTACCCTGACCTCCAATTTTACGGTCATTCCTGTTTTGGCTCCCGATACGGCTCTGAATAATGAAACGATACTGGATACTATAAACAACGCAAAAGAAAGTATTTACGTGCAGCAGTTCTTAACCAGGCGATTCTGGGATGAAGAAGACAACCCCTTTTTTGCTGCTCTGGTAGATGCCGCGAGAAGAGGATGCGACGTAAAAGTGCTGCTGGACTCCAGGTATTTAGAAGGTGGGAACAACAATGATGAAGCCGTTACGTGGTTAAACGAACTGTCGAGGGAAGATAATTTGAGTTTAGAGGCGAAATTAGCGGATTTGGATTCTTTAGGGCTAACAAAAATACATAACAAGGGGTTAATCGTGGATGGTGAAAAAGTGCTGATAACATCGCTGAACTGGAACGCCAATTCGGTTCATAACAGGGAAGCAGGCGTGATAGTAGCGAACGCCGAAATAGCTTCTTTTTACGAGGACGTTTTCTTGCATGACTGGAATACGTCAGTAAATGAATGGGAACAGAAGGAGAATAAAGGTGGAACAGTCCTAATAAAAATCGCATGGGTGGCATTGACGCTGGTTATTTCTGTTGGTATCTTCTGGGCGGTTAAGTGGTATAAAAGGATGTAGATACAGGAAAAAGTCTGTTGAAACAAATATTGTTTCAGACAGAGATTATGATGATTTTAGAAGAGTAGAGTTTGGAGGGACTACGAAGTGGACGGGACGTAATGGAAGAAAGAATGCCTGAGATAAACAGGGTGAGAATATAGTCATTCCTCTAACAAATTGCAATTAATAAACCACGAGATTCCACGAGATTAACACAACACTTTTTCCTTTTTTTAAAAAAGAAAACCTGTGCTAAAAGAAAAAACAAAAAAAAGTTTCTTTGGTAAATTAATAAATAATCTCGTGAGAATCTGTGTAATCTTGTGGTTAATACTTTTCGGAATGACTATAATTTACTCACAAAGCAAAAAGAGAAAAATATAAATACGTTACCTCTTTATTAGAGACAAAAGGAAATAGGGGATAAGGTGAAGAAAATGGAAAAGAAAAGAGGGATAGTAGGCTTTACGGGAACATTTAGAGAAAGCATAGCAGATGTAAAAGAGGGGTCTAAGGTGGTGTTTACTGGCTCGGTAGCAGTGTGCACACCATTTATCGAATTGCTCGCTTATACGGTGCGCGACCGCGGTTTTGACATGTTATACGTGCCAAAAGCCGATGAGAAAGAGGCGAGAAAAATACGCGAGATAGAGCACATAGGTTTTAGCGTTGTAGATGAGAAGGGCAATCCCGAGAACCCTGATGCGGTTGTCGTGCTTGGTGGATTAGCAATGCCTAAGTTTGGATGCCAGCCAGAGGATGTCATTCGCATGATTGCGGATATATCAGGCGATAAGAAACCGAAAATCATCGGCGTTGGATTCATGAATATCTTTGAGAGTGCCGGCTGGGATAAAAAGGTAGATTTCGATACGGTGATGGATACGACGATGGAGGTCATTATCAAATAGATAAGATAATGCGCCGACCGGGATTTGGACCCGGGTTATAGGCTTTTTGCCCCCCTCTCTTTCATTCTAAAAAATTCTTTTTTTCTTTCTTTCGTCAACGTTTCTTTCTTTATTCAAAAGAAAGAAAGGTTGTTGGCAAGCCTATGTGATACCAAGCTACACTATCGGCGCTATCTAATATTTTCCCTTCAAGATTTGTTTTTTTCTTTATTGTATATAAAGCATAACCCCCTTCTATTTAAGACACTGATTTACACAAATTAAGCGAGTTTAGAGGTTTAGCTCGTTAGCGGCTCAGTCCCTTTGACCAAAACGCTAAACCGCCAAACCGCTATATTATCATCTGTGTTAATCTGTGTCTATAATTTATTTTTTCTTGCTTTTTATTAGGCTATTCTATTATAAATTCCTCTCCAACCTTCGGCGAAATCGCATCACAACCATATTCCTCCCTCGCCCAAGTTGCGAATCCCTCTGTATCGTCGCCATGTACCGTAAATATGATTCCTGTGCCATTCTCATAAAATTTTGATACTATTCCCTTCAGCTCGGAATCACCTGCGTGAGCCGAGAAGTCATATTGCTCCACTTGCATATTCACTTTCACTATCTCGCCATCTATCTCCACACATCCTTCGTCCATTAACCTTTCCCCGTTCGTTCCTTCTATTTGATAGCCCGTAAGCAGGACTTTGCTCTTCGGGTCTTCGTGTATCTTTTTCAGATAGTACAACACAGGTCCTCCGTTAAGCATTCCCGCGGTGGTGACAATTACGGAAGGCTCGGAAAAAACTTTCTTTCGATGCTTTGAGTTTACGAACTGCGCATTGCCGAACGCATCGTTCAACGCTTTCGCATTTCTCACGAATGAGGGGTGATTCTTAAGCGTACGAAAAACGCCCAGGCCCATACCATCTACATAAGGCGTAAGTCCATACGAGTGCAAAATCATTACGACCTCCTGTGTCCTGCCCACGGCAAAACAAGGCACAATCGCATTATGCCCGGAATTCAGGGTTTCCGTAATGGAGTCTATGAATTCTCGTTCCAGCTCTTGCCTGTCCCTATGCTCCCTGCCATAATACGTGCTTTCTATGAGTAAAATATCAGCAGCCGGGAAATCCTCAGGAGAGGGGCATTCCATCAGCCGTGTCGCATCCATTTTTATATCGCCCGTATAAAACAGGCTTATATCTTCACTCTCTTTTCTTAAATACGCCGATGCACTACCGGGTATGTGTCCCGCATTAAATAATTCGAGTTCATAGCCGTCCAATGCAACTCGTTCACCATAACCGAGCGTATGCGTGTGCTCGTTCATCTTCCTGAGGTCTTCCGGCCCGAACAAGAAAAATCCCTGGTCTTTACCTATTTTTATCGTATCTCTGCTCAAAAGCTGGGCTAAATCACTGGTCACCGCAGTCATATAAACGTCTGGCGTGCCATCCCTACCCATTGACATCAAACTTGGAACCATACCGGAGTGGTCGAGATGTGCGTGAGAGACAACCACGGATTCTGGGTGAACACGTCCATTTCCCTCCGGTGTCTCTGGGGGGGTTGATGGTCGAAGTCCATAATCCATCATAATTTTGTCGTCCACCAATATTGCAGAACGCCCTACTTCGTTGCAACCACCAAGAAATTTTATTTTCATTTTTGTTCTGTCTTGGCTATCTCCACTCTTCTCAGCGGATACACCTTTTTCGCCGCTTTATATATGTCAGACGACATTTTCCCGAGTATTATCTCCTGTATGTATTTGCTAAGCTCTAAGCTTTTGGCTCTGTTTCTAATTAGGTCTTCCATTACCCTTCGTATTAGCTTTACCTGTAACCCACTTGCCTTTCTCAGTGTAAAACAGGACGATTTTACGCGCAGCTCCTCCCCGTCTTTTGTCACGACATCAATATTTGAATCTATCTTCGAGACGCCCTTTTTCGCTAAACTCCGTAGATAACCCTTATCCATCTTGTGCCCTATGAATTTTGTATATGCCGTGTTATGATTCACTTCATCTATCTCAAGCACTAATTTCAAATTTGAACCCTTTATCAGCTTGCCGGTGAGTTCTCCCAAAGTCATCTCTACTCGCCTTCCGATTAAGTTAGATGGCTCGTCCGCCACCGTATCCCCTGCCTTTATCTCACCAAACATCTTTGGTGCTGTTATCGTGTACCACTGTTTCGTTTTCCACCTATCCTTCGCTCTTTTCTTTGCCAGTTCTCTTCACGCTCCTTTATTTTCCATATAACGTATATTGCAATATTACTTTTGTAACGTTTTCTTATAAATAAGACTTCTTACTTATATAATAAACCTTGACCCTTGACCTTGTATTCCTGTTTTGTTTTTTATCGTTTATCTTTTATCTGAAGATAATTTAAAACCGATTCAAATATCTTTTTTCCATCACCGAAATATATATCCTCTTTTTTCCCTTCTCCCTTCCTCTTCCTCCTGGACCATTCTGAATCGGTAAAAGAGTAAAAAGCCCTTTCTGGATGCGGCATCAAGCCTAATATGTTGCCTTCTGGATTGCATATTCCTGCGATATTATATACTGAGCCGTTGGGATTCCAGGGATATGGAGCATAATTGCCATCGGGGTCAACATAGCGGAAGACAATCTGGTCGCATTCCTCCAGAAGTTGTATGTACTCCATTACCTCTTCCCTCTCTCCCTCTTGCTCAGCAATGAATACCTTCCCTTCTGCATGTGCGCAAGGCATCTTTAAGATGCTGCCTTTTTCTATTCCTCCCGTGAATACGCATTTCCCCCTGTTTTCGTGCTTTATAAAGGTAGGGCGGCATTCAAAACGAGCTGAATCGTTTGTTGTTAATGCCACACGCTGCATTGCTCCTTTTTCATGTGCAAATCCAAAGCCGGGACCAGGCAGCAGCCCCATTTCCACCAATACCTGGAAGCCATTACATATCCCTAATATCGGGCTTCCCTTGTCTATAAAGTCCTCTATCTCTTCCCCTAACGCACCTTTTATCCTCGCTGCGAGTATTGCCCCTGCTCTTATATAATCACCCGATGAGAAGCCACCGGGTATCACCAGTAAATCGTAATCTTTTAAATTCCTCCTCTCTCGCTCTTTCACTGCTCCTGTCAGTTGTTTCAGGTGCACTATTTCTGCCGATGCACCCAACCTCGTGAAAGCAAAGCTCGTTTCGAGTTCACAGTTTGTTCCTTCTATCCGCAGAATGCATATCTTCGGTGTTCTCATCACACTTTTTCTTTTTAGAAAAAAGAAAACCTGTGCTAAAAGAAAAAACAAAAAAAGTTTGCTTTGGGATTTATAGTCATTCCGAAAAATATTAACCACAAGATTACACATCGTGTGCTCTGCCCCGGTAACCCCGCAAGCCCAGTAGGGGCTTATTTCGAGTTTAGTGCTTAGAATTTACAATTTAGTCCCTACCTCCGCTTAAACCTCTTCTCTATTTCTTTCTTGCTCATCCGTATCATCGTTGGCCTTCCATGCGGGCACGTATAGGGTATCTTTGTATTCTTTAATCCCTCCATTATCTGCCGCATACTTTCATACGATAGCTTCTCTCCCGCCTTTACACTCGCCCTGCAAGCCGCAGTAGCGAACAGAATCCGCAGCCTATCCTCCCTTTTACCGCTCTCTTCCACTAAATCCTCCATCACATCCATTATCTCCTCTTCTCCTATCAGACGGTAAAAAACCACGGGGATTGCACGTATAATATAACTGCCCTCGCCAAACTGCTCTATGTCGAATCCCATGTCCCTGAGCGTATCCTCATTCTCACGGAGTAAAAAGAGCTGATGTGGACTGAGTTCGGGCACGTAAGGTCTTAAAAGAGCCTGCTTGTCTATCCGCTGCCCGTACTTCCCGGTTAACCGCTCAAAGTTTATTCGTTCCGCCGCGGCATGCTGGTCTACCATAATCATATCATCCGCTTCCGTCTGTGCTATGATATAACTATCAAGAATCTGATACAACGGAGCAGGTCGTATGTCTAAACTACCACTATCGCTACCACTACCGCTACCGCCTTCCACACGGCTTTCGCTGATTTCTGGTGTACCCTCCGTTTGAAATGAAGTTTGCAGTGCCTCTATTGCTTCCCACCGCCCCACATCAGGAACGCCAAAGAGTTTAGCACGTTCAGCACCCGCTGTGGCTTCCCGAGTCTTTTCTTTCTCAACGTCAACAACCTCGGGAATCAAATCCGCATGGCGCAATGTCGCCGAAACGGACTTGACTATTGCATGAAAAACTTCAGTCGGGTGGTAAAAGCTTATTTCGTGCTTCTTTGGATGTATGTTCACGTTTATCTCGCCTGGTTCGATATAAAGAGAAACAACGACGAAAGGGTGGGTGTATTTTGCTAACAAGGTTCCATACCCTTTCCTTATCGCCTTGTTCATGAGCTCATTCCTTACAAAACGCCTGTTTACATACGTGTGCAGATGCCCTTTTGTGCTATAAACCAGCGCAGGCTTGGAAATATAGCCGCCGACCTGAATGTCAATAATGGGCGAAGAAGCAACAGGCGAATCTGGCTCTTTTAGCTCGATGAGTTCTCGGGCAATGCTGCTCCCGTAAGTATTAACGATAGCATCTAACATTTCTCCATTGCCTAACGTGCTCATTATGGGATTTTCCATTTCGTCGTGAAATAGTTCAAATTTTATCTCCGGATAGATTACGACATAATTTATGCACACGTCTATTATATGTCTCAGTTCGGTAGATTCCGATTTTATGGTGCCGATTCGTGCGGGAAGGTTGTAAAACAAGCTTTTGATTTCTATGGTGGTACCGACTGCACGAGTTATCCTCCTTCTTTCTTTTAGCTCCACTCCGCCCTCCACACGCAGATAAGTGCCAAAACCTTCGCTCTCGTGCCTTGTGCTCAGTTCTATCCTCGATACTGCCGCTATGCTTGGCAATGCCTCACCGCGAAATCCAAGCGTTTGTAGAGCTGCCAGATCTTCTATACGCGTTATTTTGCTGGTTGCGTGCTTCTCGAATGCTGCTTCTACGTCTTCTTCACTTATACCGCATCCGTCATCCGTTACTCTGATATATTCCCTCCCGCCCTTGCCAACCTCTACAACTACTCTTCTGCACCCTGCATCTATGGAATTCTCTACCAGCTCCTTAACCACCGATGCAGGTCTGTCCACAACCTCACCAGCGGCGATTTTACTTATTGTCTGCTCCTCTAAAACGAATATGCCCCTCATAAACTTTTTCTTTTTACAAAAAGAAAACCTGTGCTAAAAGAAAAAAAGACTTGTTTCTTTAATCAAGCTTTCTTTTTAAGAAAGGTTGTTAGTCAAGGTTTTTACCGAAGGTAAAAAAGTTGTTGGTAAAGCTTTTCTTTATAAAAAAAAGGTTTGTGCTAAAAAATATATGTTTCTTTGATCAAACTTTCTTTGTGAAAGAAAGTTTGTTGCGTAACTTGTGGTTGAAACTAAAAACCGTCTGGGAATTAACGAGGGCGGAGCATGGATTAATGTATGGATGCGGGGTGTTAATAGGGATAATCATAGCGGATAAAACAGTGCTTTTCAGCGAACTTGCCTTGCTCGGGTTCTTTACGGCTTTTCTACTCGAAGCAGGCACGTTTGCACTAAACGATTATTATGACCTGGAATCAGACATTGCGAATCAGCGGACGGATAGACCGCTGGTGAGAGGAGAGCTAAGAAAAGAAGATGCTTTACTGATTGCATGCGGTGCCATCGCCGCAGGGCTTGCCTTCGCAGTGTTCTTGAACCGTATATGCTTTGCACTTGCGGTTATATTAGCCGTGATGGGTGTTCTTTACGACATAAAAATGAAGGAATTCATCGCAGTAAGTAATTTTTATATCGCAGCTACGATGGCGATACCGTTTATCTTTGGCGGATTACTCGTATATGCGCCAGAGCGAACAGAAATGATGCAACCCCTCCTTATTCTCGCTTCCATCGCCTTCTTTGCGGGTTTCGGAAGGGAAGTGATGAAGGACATGGGAGACGTAAAAGGTGACGAGGTAAGAGACGTAAGGAGTATCGCAAGGGTGTACGGAGTGGAGAAAGCAAAGAGTACTGCTGTTTTTTTTTATTCGCTGGCAGTTATACTGAGTGCGGTTCCCTTTTTCTTGGTCAACACTTCTTATTTTTTTAATCCTGCATATATAGTCCCGGTTATGGCAGCCGATGTGTTGTTTGTGCATACGTGTTTCGGATTGCGAAAAGGTGTGGATATAAACTATAATTATATGAGGAAAGAGACGTTGATAGCGTTGGTTGTTGGGTTAATTGCATTTCTAAGTGGTGCTTTGGTTTGAGCGCCAATGGTCTTTACTTAATGAAAAATGCAAAAATCGTGGTATTCCTATAAGGCTCCTATATGTTAAATAAGAGGTATGTTGGCTTATAGCTATACTATTAGCCTTAATGGTAGCTAATGTCACTATTAACTTGCTTG
>QEXZ01000007.1:20388-28322 GCA_003160755.1 Methanomicrobiales archaeon | reverse complement strand
ATTCGTTCTCAACTAAGGTCTTCGCCGTGCAGAACACAACGGGAATCTTTCTCCTCTTCAACGCTTCCAGAGCAGGAAGAGCGGCATCATACGAATAGTCATAGAGGTCAAGCATGGTTCCATCGAGGTCGGTAAAGAGAACTTGTTTCATAATTATCCTATCCCATCTTATCCCATCACTTAGACTTAGCGTCTCGTTTCTTCATACCTTTCTAATGTTTCAGATTTCCTTTCCAGCACGTTCATAAATCTGTCTGCGTCAATCCCACCAATAGGGGGCATTACCGTAACCTCCGGTGGTTTTTCCCACGGATCCAGAATATCTCCCAGCTCCTCAAGCACCTTTGACCTCACGTAATCATTGCAGAGCTTACTGTTGTAAATCGTGCAGAGAGAGCCAAGCAGCATGTTTTTAATGTGTTTCCCTCCCTTTTCCTCGTGTATGTGCGGGTTTAATGTCTCTATCTGAAATATCTCTACTCCCGCAGCTTCGGCATTGGGATACGCTATTTTCTCCGCCTTATGCCCAAACACATCAAACAAATAAACGAAGTGGTAGGGTTCAACGGAGTAGCCGGGCGAATAACACATTATATCTGCAAGCTTTGTCGTCATCGCATGCTCACCCGCATTTCCCGTTACTACAACGCCCGTCTCAAATCCTGAGTTGGTTGATAGCAGGAGATTAAGGTACCTGTTTGTCGCCTCGCTTACCCTGCCCCATTTTTTGAAATACAGTTTGTCTTCCACCACCTTCGGCTTGTATCGCCAGTGAAGTCGTACCATGCTGTAGGGCGATTCAGACATACAGAATCCCGCTGCATAATCCAGCACATACTCACGCACAGAACCCGGTATATAGTTGTCCGCATCCGCAAACCCGATAAAATCTTTGCCCACAGATTTCGCAAGCAGCATGCCTATCATCATTCCTTCCGCCTTACCATTCCTGACTAATCCATTCTTACTGAGCAGATAATCATAGCCCGCATCATAAAAAGCAAGTCCCAATTCGGGGTCTTTCTGGTGTATGACAATAATCTCCTGCTGTACCCGCTCGTGAAGACTCGCTATCGCCTCCTTTTCCATCTTGTATAAGTCATACTCTTTTCGCTTGCTGTTTGACACTACAATTACAGTACAGTCAAAGGGGATAGCTCTTAAAACGCCATCCAGCAAATGTATTTTCTCGTCTTTTGTGGGTATGATGACTGCGAAACGCTTCAGAACATCTTTAAGTTCGTCAAATGGGATGTCCTTTGCCATTGGATTTTCAAAGCCGCCGGAATCAAGTTTTAATATACGTTGCAGCTCGTGGATTTTTACCGAACCAAATACTTCCGTTTGCCTTGGCAATTCAATAAGCATTTTTACATCCTATTTGATTTTCTTTATATAAGAAGATGCATTTAATTACTCTATTAACTTTATATTTGATAAATCTGAGTGGAGGTAGAACAAACAAATGGCACGTTCACACGGGGAGCGAAAAAGAACAAGGAAAAAGTTGAGTAAGCCAAAGAGAGCACGTGGGCTATCTCCCATAAGCAAAGCAATCCAGCAGTTTGAACCCGGCGAAAGCGTACACATTCGCATTGACCCGAGCGTTCATAAGGGCATGCCCCATCAAAGATTTCACGGTATGACCGGCAAGATAATAGGAGAGCGAGGAAGGGCATTCATCGTGGAAATATCCGATGGAAAAAGGAAAAGGAAGAAAGTAAAGGAGTTATTTATTCGCGCTGAACATCTGAGCCCACAAATCCAATCACCACCAATAATAGCCAGTAGCCAACAGCCAATAGGCAGATAGGGGTTGTTGTGTTGGAGGTCAGCAATCAATTACAAATCAAATTATAGTCATTTTCTGATAACAAATTGCAAAACCACGAGATTTCACAAGATTAACACAACACTTTTTCTTTTTTTTAAAAAAAAGAAAACCTGTGCTAAAAGAAAAAACAAAAAAAGTTTTCTTTGGTAAATTAATAAATAATCTCGTGTAAATCTGTGTAATCCTGTGGTTATTAATTTTCGGAATGACTATATTTTATTGAAGAGAGATTATTTTGTAAAGGGAAAAAATGTTGAACATACTCGCCATAGACATTGGAGCTGGAACACAGGATATAATGGTATATAACGAAGATATAGGATTTGATAACGCTTACAAGTTCGTTCTACCTTCCCCCACACGCTTCTTCGCTTCGGAAATAAGAAAATCCAATGAGGATTTGGTAATTTTTGGCGATACAATGGGCGGCGGACCGTTCACTCGTGCCGTGCTTGAGCATCTCAAGAAACACCGGGTTTACATGACAGAAAGAGCCGCAAGGACTCTTAGAGACGATTTGGAAATCGTTAGAAGCCACGGCATCGAGATTATATCCGAGGGTGAAGTCGAGAACATGAGTGAAATAGCGAGACCAATAAGGATTGCTGACTTCAATCTCGGGCTTTTGCCTCTTTTTTCCTCGCTTGGTCTGGATACATCGTTTGACGTTATTGCAATAGCGGTTCAGGACCATGGCGTAGCACCACCCGGCGTTACCGATAGAGAGAACAGGTTTCAGTTAATCGAGGAGCACGTGGGAAAAGAGATAGAATCGTTTGCATATTTTGATAGTGTGCCGGAAAATCTTAGCCGGATGAACGCGATTTTTGAATCGTTGAAGCGGTGGCATAAGGGGCATATACTTTTGATGGACACCGGACCTGCGGCGGTATTGGGCTCGCTTGAAGATGAGCGAGTAAAAGCGAAGAAGAAACGAATGTGCATAAATGTTGGCAATGCGCATACTATTGCGATGTCGCTGAACGAGACGCGAATAATAGGTGTTTTTGAACACCACACAAAATACCTTGACAAGCAAAAACTCGGTTACTATTTGGATAAACTTTCTCAGGGAACGATAACATTTAAAGAGGTTTTTGATGACGGCGGGCACGGAGCATTGGCAATAGAAAAAAACCAACCAGAGATAATTTCGGTGACAGGACCAAAGCGAGGGAGAATGAAAGGACTCGGGATTTTCTCCGCACCCGGAGGCGATATGATGATGACGGGACCCGTCGGATTGATAAGAGCCGTGTTGAGTCGTTCCGGGCGAGGTGGCACAGTCTAAAAATCGAGTAAATGATTTGTCACCGCGGAGAGCGCTGAGACCACAGAGTTTTAAGATGGTCTCAATCTTTGTTTATAGTCATTCCCGTAATAAATTGCAATTAATAAACCACGAGATTTCACACGATTAACACAACACTTTTTTTTTTCAAAAAAAAAGAAAACCTGTGCTAAAAGAAAAAACAAGAAAGTTTTATATATAATCTTGTGTAAATCTGTGTAATCTGGTGGTTAATACTTTTCGGAATGACTATAGTTTTTTTTTGCTCACTTCACTACCGCTATTATTTGCATTTGAATACGTCACCAGAGCTCGTATACCGTTTGCATCCAGGAACGCCTTTGTCATCGCTGCGAGTTCCTTTGCTCTTTTCTCACCTTCTACTATCGCATACGTTGTGGGACCAAAAGATGACATTCCGTGACCTAACGCATGAGCATCGAAGAAGCTGAACAACTCCCGTATTATGTCGTGCTGAAGCTCCACCTCTATTCTCTTGAATCCTACCTGCTGCAGCATGGTTAAACTCGCAGCAAAAGTATCTATATCCTTCTCAAGCACGGCAGGCAGAACCCGCATAAGTACTATCCTGCTTATTTTGCCTACCTCTTCGCCTTTTACGGGACAATATCGCGTGAAAATGTCTACCTCTTCAGGTCCGTGTGCGCCCCGCTTCACATCAGGTATCGCAAGGACAAAGAACCAGTTTTCAGGGAGATGATGCTGGAACAGAACGGGAGCAGGAGAAACCGCCGATGCCGAAGAAGGCAGGAAACTCGTTTTTAACTCGCCGTTTTTCTGTTTCTTCATGCTTTTAGCCTCAGCCTTCCGAAAGGCGTGTCCCCCGTCTAAGATGAACCCACCCTTAGCGAAAGCAGCAGTGCCTATCCCCGAAGTGCCACCTCTACCCACCAGTTTTGCTAATTCCACTGCGCTATAGCTTCTGTTTTCCAGCACGGATATTGCTTTTGCTATGCATAACGATAATTGTGTCTGCGAGCCCAAACCCACGTGCGATGGCAGGGGCTTCAGAATCTTTACACGGTAATGTCCCCTCAGCTCTGGCTCTATTCGACTTCGTATCCGTTCCAATACAGGAACGACTGCTTCGGGGTTTTCTTCACGTTCAGCCGCCTTATCAACTGTGGAGACCTCTATTGTCAACGAAGGCTCGCTTAATGCCACACCTATTCCACCGTCTACTCTTCCGAGCTCGGCGTTCATGTCTATAAGTGCGAAATGGAGTCTGCTCGGCGAAGTTATAAGAATTGCGGTCATTTTGACAGCCGGATTTTTATGTGTGTGATTTTACGGTATTCAAATAAAAAGCAGCGATAGTGTTTAAACTTTTGATGAGCGAAATATTTAAATACTTCGAGAGCGAAATAAAAAAATGCAAAGCGATATAGAAGACCAAATAAAAACCGCTACAGCAATAATAAAACACGGCGGCATGGTGGTTTACCCAACAGAAACGGTATATGGATTGGGAGCTGATGCGTTCTCCGAAGCAGCGGTGCGGAACGTATATAAAATAAAAAGAAGAGATTTATCACGACCTATTTCCATCGCTGTTTCTTCCTTCGAGATGCTGCACGAAGTTGCGGATATTGATTCTGAATACGGTGAAATCATAGCCGAACTGCTGCCCGGACCTGTCACGATATTGTTCAAGAAAAAGGACATTGTGCCTGCCATTTTAACCGCGGCATCGGAGGTCGTCGGCGTGAGGTTCCCGGATAATGAAATCGCAACCCGCATAATAAAAGAAACGGGTCCTATAACTGCGACAAGTGCGAATGTGTCAGGTAGAAATCCACCGACCTGTATAGAAGAAGTGGAAGTAGAACTAAAAGTAGATTTATTGGGTATTATTATAAATGGTGGTAAGTGTAAATATAGTATGCCGTCCACCGTGGTGGATATGTCGAAGGCAAAAGTGGGGGCAACGGCAAATGAAAAAGGGGAAATCAAAATAAAAAGAAAAGGAGCATGTTATGACCGAGTATTGCACGTCCTGCGGAGTAAAGCTGTTGGAGAAGGGCTTCACCGTTTTTCTGTGCCCTAATTGCGGAATGGTGGAGATAGGAAGATGCGCAAAGTGTAGAAAGCAAAGTAATTTATATAGGTGTGAGAAATGTGGTTTTATAGGACCGTGAACTAAAAAATGAGATGGCAAGGTAGGTCAAGGCGGAAATGCACAGGGGGAAGGCTCCACGCTCATCGTAGGAAGAAGGAGCATGAAGCTGGTAGACCCGCGGCAGATACTACTGTCGGTGCTGTACGACGGAAAAAAATACGAACGCAAGGAGGCAACGAGAAAATGCGGCTGTACAGATGCGAATTTGCAAACGTCGCGGACTCGAAAAGCGGAACCACGAAAAGAGTTAAGATAACTGCTGTGAAAAGCAATCCTGCAAATCCCTTCTTCGCAAGGCGGAATATAACCACGAAGGGCGCGGTGATAGCGACTGAAATTGGTGATGCCGTCGTTACAAGCAGACCGGGTCAGGATGGGTTGGTGAATGCTAAGCGGATTTAAAGGGTGAGTTGAGAATGTCTGCGAGAGCACAAGAGAAGGTTATTAAAAAGTATATAAGGGAACATCCGGGCTGTATCACCAGTGAAATAATTGAAAATTTGAATTTAGACCCCGCTCTTGCTGTACAAGCGTTAAATCTTCTCGAAGAAGAAGGTAAAGTGAGGGGGGAAGAGGTTGAATGACGGAGCGAGCTGATGAGGAAATCCACTATTTTATAAGATGTACAAATTAGTAGGTACCATTTCCGGTGATGTTGAACTGCATGAATTTGATTTTACCGTTACCGACGCGGTAAGAAGCAATGAATATATAAAAGTATGGAACGACGAATTAGAGGGATGGGTGCTGGGCAGAGTAGTATCAATAGTAGATGCCGCGAAAAAGATCGCTACTGCGGAGATTATCGGCTATAAAGACGGAAGAGGATTTTTAATGCAGCCGAAGAGCACGCTATCACGTGACGGGAAGGTGTTCAAGGCAGACCAGGCATTCATCACCGACATCCTGGGACTCAAATCAGGTGGTATCTATTTAGGTATGCTTGACGGACGCAATATACCGGTGTACCTGAAGAAGGAAGAACTTATCCAGAAACATTGCAGCATATTAGCGAAAACGGGCAGCGGGAAATCATACACTGCCGGCGTGCTAATCGAGGAATTGCTCGATAAGAATGTCCCGTTGCTTATAATTGACCCTCATGGTGAATACCTCTCACTGAAATACGAAAACAAGAATAAAGAAGAGCGGAAACAAATGGATAAATTTGGCATCGCACCAAAAGGGTATGCATCTAAAGTTGTCGTCTACACGCCCTCGAATTTCTCTATAAATCCCGCTGCTGATAAATTGTTCCGGATAGATGGGATAAACCTGAGTGTGAACGAATTATATGACCTGTTTCCACTGTCTGATGCGCAATTAGGCGTTTTATACCAGTGTATGAACGAAATAAAGGCGAAGAAAGAGTTTTACACGGTTGAGGATATCATCAAGAAGGTATCCGAGAGCAAAAGCAGCGCAAAGTGGAGAATTGTGCATTTTTTGGAGAGAATTCGCGAGACCGGTATATTATCCGACAGCCCCACACGCATAGAAGACCTCGTAAAGGCAGGAAAGACAGCAATAATAGATATGAAAGGCGCGGAACCGCAATTACAGCAGATGATTGTGTATCGAGTATGCAAAGAAGTTTTTGAAGGCAGGAAGATGGGGAAGGTTCCTCCTTTTATGCTTGTTATCGAGGAGGCGCACAACTTCTGCCCTGAGCGTGGATTTGGAAAAGCTATCAGCTCCAATATTTTGAGAACCATCGCTTCAGAAGGCAGGAAATTCGGGCTCGGTCTGCTGGTCATTTCACAACGACCTGCTCGTGTGGATAAAAACGTTATTTCGCAGTGTAATACACAAATAATCCTGCGTGTAACAAATCCAAACGACATCAAAGCGTTGAGCCGCGGTCTGGAGTTCATGAGTGCGGAAATGGAGGAGGAAATCAAAAGGATACCACAGGGTGTTGCTCTTCTTTCGAGCACGAGCATAGAAATGCCCGTATTGGTTGATATACGTGTGAGGCAGAGTGAACATGGCGGTAGAGCAGTAGAAATGGGAGCGATAGCGAAAAACGAATCAAAGAGAGGAGAAGGAGCAGGAAATGGAAGGAGAAAAGAGGGAAGGAAAAGCAGGATTGTGAGGTTGCTGGGGGAGTGATTTTAGTGTGGGTAGCAATACTTATTTAGAGGCTTAGAGGCTTAGCGGTTTAGCGGTTTAGCGGCTTAGATAACCGAAAGAGCAAACCGCTAATCCGTTTGACAGCCAGGAAATCTGAAACCTGCCACCTAAAACCTGACACCTGTTTTAATCATGTAAAATCTCGTGGTTTTCTATGGTTCTACTTTTATACCTAAAATCCTTTTTGCACCGTAAGAGACATCTCTTGCAATTTCTGCACATCCTATCGCGGCACTATACATAGTTATCGTTACTGTTTCGCTGTTTATGCCCAAGAGCCGGTCTATCCTCTGTTTTATTTCCTCTCTCTCACCCACAGAGCCCGTTAGGAAGATTTTACTTGATGGTTGTTCCACGCCGTAGTAATAACCGTAATCGCGCATGAGAACACGCATCGCGGCAATCTCCATCGCGACAAACAAAGAGAGCGCATCCATAGCCAAATCTTCGTTTCCTGCGCTTACGTTCGTCCAGTTCTTACGCAAGACACCGGAATTTGAAAATGCTTCGTTTGCCGTTATCTCCCCCTCGTCGAT
>QEXZ01000007.1:12931-20288 GCA_003160755.1 Methanomicrobiales archaeon | reverse complement strand
CAAACAAAGAGAGCGCATCCATAGCCAAATCTTCGTTTCCTGCGCTTACGTTCGTCCAGTTCTTACGCAAGACACCGGAATTTGAAAATGCTTCGTTTGCCGTTATCTCCCCCTCGTCGATTTCTCTTATCATCTGTAGGTCAATTGGACCTTGATACAATCCTGGCGAGCCCAAACACGCATCTATTGCACCTATTATTTTTCCCTCCGCTACTGACATCGTAACGGTGTTAGAGCTGATGTCAGCGAAAATGAAGTTCTCAAATCCCTTTTTATATATGTGGTATGCAACGCCCACCTTTTCCGGGCTTGCGCAATGCGAGAAGAACTTCATTCTGCGGTCTATTGTTTCACTACCCGCGTGAATCCCCGGTATCATTATCGCGGGTATGCCTGCATTCTTTATTGCGTCAAACACGTTTGTCCCGCCGCCGACTTTTGCACCCGCGCCTTCTTCACTCTTCACGCCGCGATTCCGCACCTTGTTAATGTCTTTTATCGTGGAAAAGCCATCGCCCATCGAATACGTCAGCGCAACCTGTTTTATTTCCTCTGTCTTTAGCTCTAACCCCTTCTCTACTTCTCTTATGATCTCCTCACTGCTTATCTCCGCTGCTTTCTTCCTTGACAGCTCAAAAACAGATGCCCTGCCCCCTTTTCCCTCATCCAACACGGCAAATCGTATTCCAACAGTCCCGTGGTCTATTCCTACGAACATAAACCTTTCTTTTAAAAAGAAAGGTTTACCAAAGAAATATTTAAAAGCTGCTTTTCTGTTTCTAAAAGAAACGGTTTTAGTCGAGGTTTGATAATATTTGGGCTTAGAATTTCTTCTTGCCTTCCCTCATTACTTCCACCAATTTCAACCCCTGCCCCTTCAAACTTTTATTTTCGCCTGGGGCATCGCCTATTACATCCAAAATTGTGCATCTATCTCCTTTTTTTAGACCTGATGGATGGCATAAATCAAACAGCTCGTAATCGGTTTCTTCACAATCCACAGGCTCAAAAACAATTTTAGCGCCTTTCAAAGCGCTTTTCGCTTCTATCGCTACTTTTACAGACGGTTCTGTTACTTCTACCACACGCACACCGTCTTCATGAATGTAACAATCGTGCTTTATTTCATCTCTTACGTGCTCTATCCTGTACCTTCTCCCAACCTCAAGGTTCGCACAGGATTTCTTTAATTTACACTCTTCACATTTCTCCGGAAGCCCTAAAAATATGAACTCTTCGCCTGCTTTCGCCAGCTTTGCGCCGACCAGTGTTACACTCATCTCTTTATCCGCTTCTCTTTCTGCTTCTGCGTCTCCTTTTAACCTATCCCATAATCCCTCCATTTTTATTTTAACCCCCTGATTACACAGATTTTCACAAGAAACCTTTTCTTAAAAAGAAAAGCTTTACCAAAAGAACTTATTTGTTTTTCTTTTAGCACAGGTCTTCTTTTTCCGCGAAGCATTTTTGATCAAACTTTTTCTAAAAGTTTGAAAAAGAAAAAGTGTTGTGTAATCTCGTGGTTTATATAATTACCCCCGTAACCACAGCAAGCCTTTCTGCTGCTTCATAAGTGAGTCCGGAATCGCCCAGTATTGTGTATCTGCCCGGATTTATCTTGTGGGCTAAGGTTAGTGCTTCTATTACATGCTCATCCTTCACGCCCAAATCCTTTGCAGTTGTGGGGGCACCTATTTCTTTCAGCACTGCTTTGACTCGCTGCCAGTTCTCTCCATGTAGATATGTCATCATTATGGTTCCAACACCACATTGCTCGCCGTGCAACGCAGGCTTTTCCGCTATCATGTCCAAAGCATGACTGAACTTGTGTTCAGAACCAGAAGCAGGAGTCGAAGAACCCGCAATGCTTATTGCAACACCGCAGGATACTAACGCTTTTACCACTATCCATGCGGATTGTTCATCTTTTTGCTTTATTTCCGTGACGTTCTCCATTATCATATTCGCAGTCATCTCGGAAAGAGTAGCCGCATAACTGCTGAACTCCGCGTTTCGTAACCTCTGTGCAAGCCGCCAATCGCGTATCGCGGTGTAGTTAGCAAGAAGGTCGCCGCAGCCTGCCGCGGTAAACCTGTAAGGTGCTGAAGATATTATCTTTGTGTCCGCAACAACAGCGAGTGGTGCATGCGCCTGTATAGAAACCGCGTTGCCTTTGTCTTTGTCCTTCATTGATGCCCTTGGTGACACTATCCCATCGTGAGAGGCGATGGTGGGTACAGAAATAAAAGGAATGCCGAGTTCAAAAGAGGCGATCTTCGCCGTATCAATGACGCTCCCGCCACCCACACCGAGTATAAACTCCGCTTTTTTCGCGCTCGATACGTTCTTCACGTGCTCCAGGCTTTCTACACTTATAGACGGCACTTCCTCTAAGTTGACTTCGTATCCTGCTTCAGACAGGATTTCAAGCACCCTTTCTCCCGCTATCTTTTTTGTGTGGTGCACCCCTGTAACGATAATAGCCTTTTTTCTCACTCCCAGATGCTTGCACACCCTGCTGATTTCCTCTAAGACGCCGTGACCAATTAAAACGTCTCTCGGCAATTGCATCCACTTCACTTTTTCAAATTTTTCCATTATTTGGCTCCGCGATAGCTATATTTAAGTATAAGCGACAAATAAATCTTTTCTTTTCTCTTATTTTGCTTTTTTCAATTTTCCATTTCCATTTTGCAATTATATGATTACTCCTCCACCACCTTCAACATCCCGACCTCGGGCTCATAACATCTCCCTTCAACAATAAGCTCGTCAATTACTTCTTCTACCCATTCTTCCATCAATCCTCTCTTCTTCAGCTCCTCCGTCAACTTTATACGTTCCACACTGCTATTCCCCGATACTTCCGGCTCCAGCATATCCAAAACCATTTCCTTTGCCGTTTTACCATGGCGCTGCCACACGTCCTTTACGGCATCTATTGCTCTGCCCTGCCAGTAATTCAGTTTATCATCATCAATCGCATAGTGTTCCATCGCTTGCTTCGCTTGCTTCCACGTACTTTCAGAAAACTCTTTTCCCTGTTTCTCGGGTAATGCTTTTCGAAGCAGTTCTATCCGCTCCATTGTCCTCCTTCCCGTATTTAATATCCAATTAGTTCTCACGTTTTCATCTACCACTCCTGCTTCTTCAACCAATGTTAGAACACCTTTACCTTTGTTTTTCTCTGCATGCGCATGCGCACGCAGACGTGGACGCAGATAAGCGACAAAAGCCAGGTTTTTTTGGGGTTTCAAATCGGGAAGAACTTTATCGGTGTAAATGCCAAAAGTAGCCGTAGGGTCGCTTATTTTTATTTTCGTTATATTCCCTCTCTTTTCTACTTCTTTTATCTCACCAACCCCAAAGAGCTTATTACATCTTGCGCACGTAGGTGTAATAAGGTGGGTCTCTCCGTGCTCTTCTACGAAGCAGTCACTTTTCAATAACTCATCAAAAAACACCCTGCAGGTAGGAGCGGGAACGGGAGCAGGGGCAGGAGCAGACTTCAGATTTTGGTTTTGGTTTTGCATTTTGCTTGGTTTTTGTATATAAAGTGTAGTTTCCTTCTATTTAAGACGCGGATTTACACAAATTAAGCGAGTTTAGTGGTTTAGCTCGTTAGCGGCTCAGTCTCTTTGACCAAAACGCTAAACCGCCAAACCGCTATATTATCATCTGTGTTAATCTGTGTCAACAATCTATTTTCTTGCTCCTTCTATGTATCTTAACACAAATTAAAAAATTATGATGCCTCCATATCCAACGACACTGGACATATCGCCAGTGATGTCACCGCTCGTTGCGTATTTTACCAATTCACCTTGTGTTGCACCAAGTTTTTTCGCTGCATGCATCATCGCCGCTATTGGACCAGCACCACATGCTGTCGAGTTTCGTTCATATATTCTGTTGTAGAATTTCCCAATGTCCAACTCCGTTATCGCTTCTATCACGTATTCGTCCTTCTCCCGCGCTATTCTGTCTGGCTCGTAATGCGTGAAATCCGAAGATGCAATCACGACTACTTTTTTATCGAATTGGGCAATCGTATTGGCAAGGTCTTCCCCTACCTCTCTCGCTGTTTCCTCGTCGCTTAAACCCATACAGATGGGCACGAGCCGAAAAGGTTTATCACCGCAGCGGAATTGAAGAAAAGGAAGCTGGACCTCTATGGAATGCTCGTATCTATGCGCTGTCTCATCCACGTCAATAATCCTTTTTGGTAGTGCATCCACGAATGCTCTGTCCGCTTCTACGTCGCCTAAGGGCGTCGCCCACGTATCTGCTGAAACAGCGACAAGCGAGCCCATTCCTTGATGATTGGGACCCAGAATGACGAATGTATCCACATCCGCCATCGGAAGTTTTGCATAGACGTTCGCTGCTACGCCGCCTGAATACATATACCCTGCGTGGGGAACTACCGCTCCGAGAACTCCCTCTTTTTCTTCTCTTGTTACGCCCGCGAAACATTCTTTCAGTTGCTTTTCCAATCTACTTTCCTCTGCTTCATAAAAAGCGCCTGCTACTGCCGCTCTTCTCATTTTTATATCTCTGCCTCAAAATCCTCCACGCCGTAATTGAATTCGAATTCTTCGTCTTTACCTCCTTCTTTACGATACCTTTCCCGTAACAGTTCTTTTGCAAGCAGCCAGTAAACGGTGGCAAGCGCTTTTCTGCCCTTGTTATTCGTGGGAATGATAAAATCTACGTCAGTGGTGGAATTGTTTGTATCACAGAGTGCCACTACCGGTATGCCGGTATCCACACCTTCCTTCAAAGCCTGCGCATCGGTCATTGGATCGGTCAGGGCCAGTATAGAAGGCTCAGAGAAGTAATCACATTCTGGATTCGTTAAAGTCCCGGGTATAAATCTCCCGACTATTGACTTCGCTCCCGTCACCTTAGCGAATATGCTTACAGGATGATGCCCATATTCTCTCGCGGATATAACTAATATAGAGGAAGGCTCGTAATTCGCTAAAAATCTCGCTGCTATCCTCAGTCTTGCATCCATAATTTCTACATCTAACAAATACAACCCATCCGGTCTTGCCTGGTAAATGAATCGCTTCATGTCACCGGTTTTTTGCTGCGTTCCTATGTGGACGCCACTTGCTAAGTAATCGGGACCTGGTATTAACGTATCCACCTTTTCCTTTTCTTTTTCCTCTTCCTTTTCTTGTGCCATATTTTTTACCTATATTCTGTCTTCTATTTCATTATCCACTTATTCATATTAATTATTCTTATCTATTTTTGAATTAATATATATTATAAATATGGAAGAGGAAGAGGGGAAAGAGGCAGTAAACAAATATATAGGGGATTTGAGGAAGAAGATACACTATCATAATTACAGATACTATGTATTGAATGAGCCGGAGATATCAGATGCCGAATATGACCGGCTATTTAAAGAGTTAGATGAGCTCGAAAGCAAATATCCAGAATTAGTGACGCCCGATTCACCAACGCAAAGGGTGGGAGCGAATCCTCTGGAGGAATTCGGCGCATACGAACACAGCATACCCTTGCTAAGTTTGAACAGTGTTTCGGCCCAGAGTGAGGTGAGAGATTTCGACGAGCGAGTGAGAAGGTTTCTTGGGGGAGTGGAGGAAGAGATAGAATACGTGGTGGAGCCGAAGATAGACGGGCTGGCGATGGAACTTGTATATGAGAACGGGGTTCTCTCTGTAGGAAGTACAAGAGGAGATGGAAAGACAGGAGAGGAGATAACCCAGAATCTGAGGACGATAAAAACAATACCACTGCGTATTTTTTCTGATGCTGATGCTCCACCACTACCTTTACTGGAAGTTAGGGGCGAGGTTTTCATGCCAGTGAGCAAATTCAAAGAGCTGAATGAAGAGTTAGGGGGAAAGGGGGAGAAGATGTTTGCGAATCCAAGGAATGCGGCTGCTGGGTCTGTAAGGCAGTTAGACCCGAAGGTTACCGCCTATCGACCTCTTGATTTCTTTGCGTATGGTGTTGGCATAGCAGAAGGTAAGGAGTTTTCAACGCAGTGGGGAGTGCTGGATTATTTGCGAAGGATAGGGTTTAAGATAAGTCCAGTGATAAGGCGGTTTAAGGAGTTTGAGGACGTGATTGAATACCATGAGAAAGTGAAGGCGAAAAGGGATGAATTGGATTATGAGATTGATGGGATAGTGGTGAAGGTGAATAGCATAGAGCAACAAGACAGGTTGGGAACAATTTCAAGGAGTCCAAGATGGGCACTTGCATATAAGTTTCCAGCACGCGAGGAGTTTACGAGGGTGATGGATATAGTGGTGCAAGTAGGGCGAACAGGGGCATTAACTCCTGTTGCGGTGTTAGAGCCCGTACCAATAGGCGGGGTGACGGTAAGCAGAGCAACATTACATAACGAAGATGAGTTGAGGAGGAAGGACGTGCGGATTGGCGATACAGTGGTGGTGGAAAGGGCAGGGGACGTCATACCAGAGGTTGTAAGTGTGATAAAGTCGAAGCGCACGGGAACGGAGAAGGAATTCAGGATGCCTGATAGATGTCCCGTCTGCGGGGCGGAAGTGATGAAAGAGGGACCGATTGTGAGGTGTATTGGCGTTTCATGCGTTGCGCAGTTAAAAGAAAGGATAAAACATTTCGCTTCGCTTCGTGCGCTCAACATAGAAGGATTGGGTGAGAAAGTAATAGAACAGTTAGTGGATAGAAAAATGGTTTCGGATGCTACGGATTTGTTCTTCTTAACGAAAAGCGACCTTTTGAAGCTGGAACGGATGGGTGACAAATTGGCACAGAATATATTGGATGCTCTTGAAAAGAGCAAGCATACTACTTTTTTCCGGCTCATTCATGCTCTGGGGATAAGACATGTGGGTGAACATACTGCATCTTTGCTCGCAGATAAGTTCCGCGATCTGGAATCGTTACGGAATGCGGGCTATGATGATTTGATAAGCATACCGGAGGTAGGGCCAGAGGTAGCGAAAAGCATTCTTTTGTTCTTCGAGCAGGGGAGCACGAAGGAATTGCTGGATAAGTTGGAAAGGGCAGGGGTAAGTTATGAAAAGAAGGAAGTGGGGGTAGCAGAGGAGACAGTGAGTAAGGTTCTGGAAGGGAAGACATTCGTTTTTACGGGCCGAATCGCGATGCCGCGAGAGGAAGCGAAGGGCATAGTGGAACGACTTGGCGGAAAAGCAGCATCGAGCGTGTCAAAACGCACGGATTACGTGGTGGCAGGTGAAGAAGCGGGTTCTAAGTTGGATACGGCAGTACGCCTGGGTGTGAAGATAATAGATGAGGCGGTGTTTATGAGATTGATAAAAAAGCGAAAGCTTTAAAAAACAAAAATCTTTTACCTTTCTATTTA
>QEXZ01000007.1:0-12831 GCA_003160755.1 Methanomicrobiales archaeon | reverse complement strand
CGGGTTCTAAGTTGGATACGGCAGTACGCCTGGGTGTGAAGATAATAGATGAGGCGGTGTTTATGAGATTGATAAAAAAGCGAAAGCTTTAAAAAACAAAAATCTTTTACCTTTCTATTTACTAAACAAACGAGAACAAGTGCCATGCTCCCCATCTATGTTGACCTCTCTGGTAAAAGAATCGTTGTATTTGGTGGAGGTACGATTGCAGAGAGGAAACTACAGCAGATTTTGGAAACGAACGTAGAAAGCGGGGAGATGAATATAGAAGTTTACAGCCGAGATTTCACGCATTGGATAGAGGAGATGCGGGAAAAGGGGGAGATACAGTGTTTCAGGTGTGATTTGTGGACTCAGAATCTGGAAGACCTTGTAAAAGGGGCTTTTTTAACCCTCGTGTGTACCGATGATAAAACGCTGAACACGCGTATTTTAAAAGCAGCGGCGGAGTTTGACGTCCTCGTTAATTATAGAGATGAAGGAGATGCTTTTATGTCTTCTGTTGTAAACAAGGGGGGGTTTCTGATTTCCGTCTCTACGCGTGGGAAAGGGCCTGCAATGGCAAGATATATGAAAGGGCAGATTATGTCGCTTATAGAAGATAAAGAGGAAAAGATGCTGCAAATCCAGACACACCTCAGGAAACATTTAAAAGAAAAAATTAATTTAGAAGAATCCAAAAGGAGAGCGATTTTGAACCAAGTTTTGAACGATACAGAATGCTGGGCTGCTCTTGATGCCCCAGTCGAAGTAGCAGAAAAGCGTATATTAAAAATTGTGGAGGATAAACTTAAAACACATAAATAAATTTATGTATACACAACCCTAAAAATGCATAAAATCGGCTCTTTATGGTTTTCGCATAAAAAATGCAGTGTGGAGGAACTTGAAGAGATAGCGGAGAGGTTGAATCCGGGCGTATTTGCCGATGACCCGCGTGTGTGCGGCTATGTAGTTATAAAAACGTGTAACCGTGTAGAGGCATACATCAGCTCGGAAAAAGCACGGGAAGTGTTAGAAGAAGTCGTTAACCGGTTGAAATTGAAAAAGAGCGGGATATTCGTGGGTAAGGATGCCTTAGAGCATCTTATGCGAGTTGCTTGTGGGCTCGAAGCGATGATAGTGGGCGAAGACCAGATTCTGGGGCAGATAAAGAAGTGCTATCTAGAAAGTAAGCTCGAAGGCACGATGGACCGTCTTCTGGACATGGCATTTGACAGGGCGATAAAAACGGCGAAGCGAGCGAGGAGCGAAACGAGAATAAACGAAGGCTCGGTTTCTATTGGCTCCGCAGCAGTTGAACTTGCAGAATACGTAACCTGGGGACTGGACGGAAAAAGCATACTTGTAATTGGTGCAGGAGAAATGGGAACGCTGGTAGCACGAGCCATTTCAGAAAAAAAATTGAAAGCCATGTTTATTGCGAATCGAACGTATGAAAGAGCGAAGAGACTTGCAGAAGAGGTTGGCGGTAAGGTGGCAAAGCTGGATGAAAGTGAGCGGTGTCTCTCTGTTTGTGACGTCGCCATAAGCACTACCTCGGCACCGCATTATGTTCTGGATTGTGATTTGATGAAACGCGTAATGGCACATCGTAGAAATGATAACGACCTTCTCATTATAGACATTGCCAATCCAAAGGACGTGGAGGAGAGAGTTGGCGAGATAGAGGGGGTGGAATTGTATAACCTGGACAGTTTATATGAGATAAGTGAAGAGAACCTGAAGAAGCGGCTTTCTGAGGTATGTAAAGTAGAACTAATAATAAGGGAAGAGATAGAACGGTTTAAAATGATTCTAAACCGCGAAGAGATAGAACGGGTTATTACATTGATTCACAAATACGGCTCTCGAATAAGAGAAGAGGAGAAAAGGAAGGCGCTCGGCTATATCGAAAAAGGCAGGGACCCGAAAGAGGTATTGGAAGGTTTTTCACATGCCGTTTTGTCTAAAACTTTCCATTTACCAACCCGGATACTCAGGAGTTATGCGGTAATGCGAGGTGGGAGTTCAGGTGAGAATGATGAGGATGACGATAAAGATAACAACAATAATAACAATTGTGATTTTATAGATTTTCTTATGGATGAGTTCGAGAAGGAATTGGGCAAGGGTGAAGAGGAGTAAATCAAATGTTCCCAACAGTTAGAATGAGACGTTTGAGAAAGCTAAAGCTGATAAGAGAAACCCAGCTTTCCACAGACGACCTGATTCTCCCGCTGTTTATTGACGAGAACCTCGAAGGCGAAACTAAAAAACCGATTGATTCTATGCCCGGGCAATATAGATTTTCTATCGAGAGCGCAGTAAAAGAGGTTTCGGAAGCCCGTTCGCTGGGCATAAAATCGGTGCTGTTGTTCGGAATACCACGAAAGAAAGACGAAACGGGGAGTGAAGCCTTCAATTTAGAAGTTATCTCTGAAGATACCGCAGATTGGAGATATGAACCAAGTAAGATGGTTAAAGGCGAGATAATGCCAGAAGCAGATGAAATAGCAAAAGAGATAACAAAAACAGTAGAAGAAAAAACCTTTTTAGAAAAAGCGTTTTCAGAAAAAAGCTTCGCAAATCAGAGAATGGGGTTGAGGCAACAATTGTTCGGGTGTGCTTATGATTGAAATATTTAATATAGAAGAAAAAGAAAGAGGTAAGATATATCACTTAGGGATAGATAAAAGAGAAACCAAGATAATGATAACCTGGCATGCGATGGGTAGGAGCGAAATATGGGGGCTGGATATGGAAAAAGTGCTTGATGCACTGGTATATCCAGAAGAAGTTATTATTGGACACTATAATAGATATATAGCACATAAAAGGCATGGAGAGCATATAATTCGAGCTGTTTACGAGTATAACGGTGAAATGCCAGTTGTTATAACGGTTTATTTTCCTTATGCTGAACGATATTATAAAGGAGGTGAAACGTATGCAGATAAAATATTCTCCTGATGCTGATGTTTTATTGGTGAAGTTGAGAGAGGGTAAACTCGTTGATTCGGTGGACATTGCAGAGGGGTTGATTGCACATTATGGAGAGGACGGTAGCGTGCTCGAAATGGAGATATTGGATGCATCGAGGGTGGTGGAGATGAGGGATTTGAGTGTTTCATTTGAACAAATGCGGACAGGAGTGCGACATCGAATGGAGAAGGAGGGTGGAGTTAAAGTATGAAGAGGATTAGCAGTAAATAAGGTATCCACTGGAGAAAAATGATAGGAGGTACCGATTAGATGTTCCCAACAGTTAGAATGAGACGTTTGAGAAAGCTAAAGCTGATAAGAGAAACCCAGCTTTCCACAGACGACCTGATTCTCCCGCTGTTTATTGACGAGAACATAGAAGGCGAAACTAAAAAACCGATTGATTCCATGCCCGGGCAATACCGACTTTCTGTCGAGAGCGCAGTAAAAGAGGTTTCGGAAGCCCGTTCACTGGGCATAAAATCGGTGCTGTTGTTCGGAATACCACGAAAGAAAGACGAAACGGGGAGTGAAGCCTTCAATACGGAGGGCGTAATACAAAGGGCGGTTAGAAAGCTAAAGAAGGAGGTGGAGAACGTTGTAATTATTACTGATTTGTGCCTCTGCGAATATACAACTCATGGGCATTGCGGACTTGTAGATGTAGATGCCGGGAATGGACAAGTGCTCAATGATCCTACACTGGAACTGCTGGGTAAAATAGCGGTGAGTCATGCAGAAGCAGGTGCAGATATTGTGGCGCCTTCGGGAATGATGGACGGAATGGTAAAAACAATAAGGGAGAACCTTGATGATAGGGGTTTCACGGACACGGCTATTATGTCATACGCCGCAAAATACAATTCCGCTTTATATGGCCCTTTCCGCGAAGCTGCTGATTCGGGCTACCAATTCGGAGACCGAAGCGGTTATCAGATGGACGTCTCAAATGCACGCGAAGCGCTAAGGGAAGTGGAACTTGACATAGAAGAAGGTGCGGACATCGTGATGGTGAAACCCGCTATTTTCTATCTTGACATCATTTCTAAGGTACGTGCAAGATTTGACGTGCCACTTGCGGCTTATAGCGTCAGTGGTGAGTATTCGATGATAGCCGCGGCATCGGAAAAGGGCTATCTGGACAGGGGCGAAATAGTGATGGAGGGACTGACGGCGATAAAAAGAGCGGGTGCGGATTTGATTATCACGTATTTTGCAAAAGAAGTTGCAAAAGCACTTTCTTTCTAAAGAAAGAACCTGCGCTAAGAAAGGTAAAAGCATGAGATGGTAGAAGAGTGGAACCCGATAAAGAATTTTATTACATAAGCATGCAAAGGAAGTGATGAATTTGGATGTGTGAAACAAAGTATAAATAAAACAAACTACTATAGAGAAGTTCTGACCATATTTATATATACATATATCCTACTTACATAGTACCATGTTAGTTGAGGTATTTGGTGTGTATCCTCAGGTGAAGGTAATAGACCTCTTACTCACGCATCAGAACATAGAATACACGAAAGAGGAGATAGCAGAATGCGCCGAGATTTCGATAGATACGCTCTATAATTTCTGGGGGCGATTAGAAAAATATGGAATCGTAAAACCAACCAGAAAAGTGGGGGAAACACAATTATACACAGCAAATATGGATTGTGAGGCGATGAGGGCACTTAAGAGCTTCCAATACGAGTTGGCGGAGATTGAAATAGAAGAACAGATGGGTTTTGAACAAGTAGTAGCCAGGAGTGAGTGTAAGAAAGAAGCCGTAATCGCCTGACGGACGATAGAATGCAAGAAACATGAACTCGAAAAAACTCTTTGAACTCGCTTCGAGATACATGCCCGGCGGAGTTAGCAGTCCGGTGCGTGCATATAAGCCGTATCCGTTCTTCACGGCGAGTGCGAACGGCTCGCGGATATATGACGTTGACGGCAGGGAATACATTGACTACTGCTTAGCGTACGGACCACTCGTTCTTGGGCATGGAAACGAAGAGGTGAAGGAAGCGGTGAGCGAACAGCTTGAAAAAGGTTGGCTTTACGGCACGCCGCATGAAAAGGAAATAGAGCTTGCGAAAAAGATAATAAACCATTATCCTTCTATTGAGATGGTCCGGTTTGTTAATACGGGTAGCGAAGCAACGATGGCTGCGATACGGCTTGCAAGAGGGTTCACGGGGCGAGATAAAATAGTAAAAATCGAGGGTGGTTTTCACGGCGCTCATGATTCGATGTTAGTGAAAGCGGGTTCTGGTGCCACGACATTTGGTATTCCCGACTCTGAAGGAGTGTCAAAGGACATAGTGAAAAACACGCTTCAAATCCCGTTTAATGATGCGCGGGCACTTACCGATACGCTGGAGAAGAACTCGGGAGAGGTTGCAGCGGTGATAATCGAGCCAGTGATGGGGAACGTGGGACCGATACCGCCGGAAGAAGGCTATTTGAGCGAAGTGCGGAAACTAACGGCGGGAAATGACGTTTTGCTTATCCTTGACGAGGTGATTACCGGTTTCAGACTCGCTTTGGGCGGTGCACAGGAGTTTTACGGTGTGGATGCGGATTTAACGACTTTAGGTAAAATAGTGGGTGGCGGTTTTCCCATTGGCGTGTTTGGCGGTAGGAAAGAGCTTATGGAGCTCGTGGCGCCTTCAGGTGCGGTATATCAGGCAGGGACGTTTAGCGGTAATCCTGTTTCCGTTACCGCGGGATTGAAAACGATAGAAATAATAGAGAGGGAGCAAGTGCCACAAAGAATAAACAAAGCGGGTGAAAGGATGCAGGCGGCTTTAAGAGAATTATTGCGTGATTCGGGCGTTGAGGGTTGCGTTTCCGGTGTGGGCTCGATGTTTAAGGTGTTTTTCAGTCCTTCGGGAAAAGAGGTCAGGAACTATGCAGATGCTTTGAGTTGTGACAAGAACAAATATTTGCGGTTTTTTCATAAAATGCTTTCCGCTGGTGTATTTCTGCCACCTTCGCAGTTCGAGACAAATTTCGTCAGTTTTGCGCATAGTGAGGAGGACATAGAAAGGACGGTGGAGGCGTATAAGGAGAATCTAAGACATTTCCGTGGGAGGTGATATTTTGGCGGTTATAGCTTTTATTAAAAGGAATAATCAACCTAAATATAAAATTAAGAAAGTATCTCAAGCTATTTGGGTCGCACCAAATGGTGATGCAACTTTCAATCTTGAATGTATCTTCGAGTTAATAGGGCTATCCTCAGATTCTTCAATGAACGAAATTATCGTTATTGTAGATGGCGATGTTCCTTTAAAAAATGTAAGTGAAGAAAATGAGCTTTTTCTAAATGCTAATTTCTGTGACTATCTGTATGATGGTCAGTATGAACGAAAAAGCGAAGAATTTGTCAAATTATTAGCTGCACCAAATAATCAGTAATATGTTAAAATAGCACAAATACATAACATAGAAACTACTTTTAAGGATTCTTACTCACAAATTCGTATTTTCTTCCGGTATAATTTACATGAAGAGCGAAGTAATGTGTGTAGTGGGGAATTAGTCAAATATGCGGGCTTTCGCATTAAGTATACCATCTCCAAATATGCAAAGAAAATTAAAAGACATCTTTATACAGAATCTACGTGGACAATAAGTATAAGACCTTATGACAATAAAGTTTTGGGTGAACTGTCAAGAAATGAGGAAATAGTGGATTTAGAATTTTTATACTATTGGGTGGTGCTTCCTCGGGGGTTTTTCGTTACCGCATATGCTCCTATGTTGCACGAGATCCGCAATTTAGAGATTAATCCGTGGAAAATAGTGTATCCAAAATTAGAAAAAGACCAAATCAGTTATGCATGGAAACTCAAATCGCCAAGTGAAGGTGCCAGGCTCCATTTGGATTTCCGAGAACCCTCTTTCGATCCATGGTGGGCATTTTGGGCTTTTTTGATAACAGCATTGGCTCTCATATTCACTCTGTTATTCTTTATTAGCGGAATAAAATGATTATAGGTGCGGATGCTGCCCTTCTCGTTCCCAAAGTGCCAGCAAATTACGTGCACCATGAACAAAACCAATAATATATACAACTTGTTCTGTCACTTGATAAATTAAGCGATAACTCCTCACGAAAAGTTCTCGGATGCTCGTGTCATCAAACTCAGGCACCACACGACCACGCTCCGCTAGATAAGCTAATGAGCGTGCGGCATCTCGTGTCTCACGAACAAATGCTGCGGCATAGTGTGGAGACTCCTTGGCTATATAGTCCGCAGCCTCTTCAAGATCGCTCCAAGCAGTTTCGGTCCATTTTACTTTCCAAGCCATTTGCTCATTCTTCGCTCAATCTCTTCCTGGTCGAGTATACGTCCTTCTTCTATATCTTTCAACCCACGCTCGATCTTCTCCCGCACATAGATATGATACTGGATGTCCTCGAACGACGAGTCATCCGGGATCTGCTCAAGCATCTTTTGTACTTCTTCTTTTGCTGTACCCATTTTTTTTATTTTACGCCCTCCTTAAACTATGCTTATTTTTAGCTAAAATAATAGATAATAATCCCTATAAAAAACTTTTAGTAGAACAAGAAAATACTTTTTAGCGAAGGATAAGATGTGGCAACAATGATATTATGAATAAGAAATACCCGGAGTTCCTGAAACCCTATTTGAAGGATGCAATAGCGATACCGGACCCCGAGGCGTTATCCGCAATTCTCGGAACAAAACGAAGAGAAGCAGAGAAGGTGGTGATAAGAACTAAAGAGGATTTAGCGGGATATAAAGTCCGAACAGTCTTCTGCACTAAAGAAACGCGAGAATTAGAGAAAGAGCTTTTGAAACTCCTTTCCTCGTATGCGACAACGAAAAACGGAAAGGATAGGGTTCTTACGCTTACGCCTTCCCTCAGCAGGGAGGAACTACAAACGAGATTTAAGGATGTGCGTGAGAGCAGGAAGTTGGAGGAGCAGCTTGGTGGGGCGAAAATAGCGAGAGTGCGTGAAATAATTTCTGGAGCCGCGATAGAGAGGATGCGTTTTGGGCAATCGCCTCTTATCGCTATTCGTAGAAGAGGAATAGAAGCAGAACTAAAGGATTTTTATGGCGAGTTCGTGCAGGTAGAATTTCTTGATTCCACAGATAAAGCAAGGGAACTTCTGCAGAAGGAGAATATCATTCTGTTAATCGGTGAAGGCGACGCAGAGGAGGGCGTGCTTGATGAACCGGGCATCATAAACATAGATATTAATAATTTGTCAGAACCATGCGAAATTTATCCCGAATTCGTCATTAATTCTTTCGTGGCAAAGAAGCAAGCAATAGAAGCGATAATAGCATTATTAGCCGAATTTGCAACACTTAAGGATTCGTATCTGTTCAAAGGTATCCCGATAGAGAATTTAGAAGACGTTCTGGGGCTTGTGGAAAAAGTAGAAATGGGGAATGGCAAAGCGGAAGCCGATGCCGAACCCAGTTTTGACGACCTGATTTACAGGTATGAGGAGGAGCTAAACAAGGAAGCAGAGCGGATTATGCAAAGCGGCGGCGGTGTAGAAGAGTTTAAAGGTTATCTTGAAGAGGTTTTGGTGAATATGGTGGATGCGTTGATGCTTATCGGTGAAGACAAGGATGTTTTATGGGAGTGCGCGTATGATAATCTGGATAGCGGGTTGCCATTTGAATTTTCGCGGGTGCCGCTGCAGCGATTGCGGCAGGGATATAACAGGAAAAAGGCGGAGAGAAGATATTACAAGCTAAGCGAATTTGCAAAGCAACTGGAGCGACATAGAGCACAGGTGAGCACGGCAATCGAAAAGATTTTCTATCTCGATTTTATGCTGGGCGTAACGCAATTTAGCCGTGATTTCAAGTTGAATATGCCGGAACTAAGCGAAGAGGGGTTGGGCGTGATTATGGGCAGGAATATATTTTTGGTTGATGAAGAGCTGAGCGGTGGTGAGCCCGTGGTGCCAGTTTCTTATTCGATAGGAAAAACGGATTTGGGTATCTTCGGCGCTGCACCGCATCCAGTAGCCATTCTTACGGGTGCGAACAGCGGAGGAAAAACATCGTTGTTGATTATGCTTGCAACTTCGGTCATTCTCACGGAGCTGGGTCTGCCGGTGCCGGCGGAGCGAGCGGAAATCCCGCTGACGCCTCTGTATTTATACCGGCGGAAGATGATAAAGAAGACCGGGTCGTTTGAATATTCGATGCGTGCATTGAGCCGGATATTCATGCGAGAAGGAGCGAAGGTGGTGTTAATAGACGAACTGGAGGCGCTTACCGAACCCGGTGCAATGGGACGGATAATGGCGGCCATCTTGAATTATATGCCAAAGGATACGATTGCTGTGGTGATAACGCATTTAATCCATGAGTTGTTGCCGCATATAAGTATGGAGAAGGTGCGTGTAGATGGAATAGAGTCAGAGGGATTGGATGCCGCGGGAAACATTATTGTTGATAGACAGCCGATGTTCAGCCATATCGGGTCGAGCACACCGGAATTGGTGATAAAGAAGCTTCTGGGACGCGTCAGGAAAGAGGAGTTAAAAACGGTTTATGAGGAGATAATAAAGGTGCTGGAGGTAGAAAGAGGAGAGGGGCTGAAATAAATGAAAAATATAAAAACCAAAATGTAAAAAGCAAAAGATGCCTATTATCTCGCTCACACTGAACTCAGGAATGGTAATTTCAAAATCCAAAAACTAAAGAACCTTTTATGATTTACTTCAGTAGTTCCGAATACCCCTACTTCCGAACAAGGAAAATTTATACACAAAAGCTTCTGGCAACCCAAAATGACCTTTGCAGTTTAATTCACAGATATTTCGGTTGATTTTGCCCTGTTTTTGCTTGTTTGTCTAAAACAGCTATTTTTATACGGTTTTCATGTGCCATTCCACCTTCGGAACTATCTCTGTTCGAAACTACTGTTACTAAACCCCAAAAATTCATTTACTCTGCTCATTATTAGTTCCTTTCGTTTTTGAACAAAATTTCCAAATGTTTCCTCAGTTAAATTGCCCCTCGCCTTCATAAAAAGGTCTTTAAGTGCTGGATCATCCGAACCATAAAAATCTGTACTTTCTTCAGGTAGGTCATTGCTTTTCAATATGTTACGTGTTTTGTTTATATATCTAAAGTTGCCAACACTGTTTATTAATCCCTTTGGAAATTCCATATTTTCTAAAATACTCCTTGGGAATATGTGGTCTCGTTCTAAACTCCAACCTCTCTTTTTCGGGATTTCAAAAACACCACCTTGAATAATATTTAGAACTAAATCTAAATCATAAAGCATATTTTCAGAAAAAGCATATATCATACCAGTTCGCTCTTCCATATATTTACTAACCTCATCGATTGGGAAGTTCACAAATGGATTAGCTTCTTTGATTTTTTTGTGAATGACATCTAATTTCCCATCTGGACCATAGGAGTAAAATCTCATAAAAAATGACATATATAAGTACTGTCTGAGTCTTATAGCTTGACCTTCTGGGAGCTGCTGATGTGGTTGCTGATAAATAAAATCTACAATCGGAATTACCGCTAAATATGATTTTAAGAATTTCTTGGAAAGAATTTTTGCATCTGTTTTTAGAAACTCGACGGTAGAAAGTAATGCTTTCCTAATCTTTTCAAATTCATCTTCCAGTTTCTCGATAAATACCCCTTCCTTCAATTTTCTGATTTCATATTTTGCTCCTTTGTCTAAAATTACAAATGAAGATTTAATAAGAAAGTCCGTATTAAAATCATATTCTCCATTGCCATTTAATTCATCTAAAATCTCTATGAATTTCTTTTCCATTTCAGGCGAATGTAATATCACCGTCGAAAAAAGCAAATCTGATTTAGTCAGGACAATTCCACCGGAATTAACCCGCACAAAAACTTCGAGAACATCGTCATAGGGCAAATCTTCATTTACCTCTTGGATATGTATTTTCTCGTCGATACGAAAAACTTGTATAAACTTACCTATGTTTTCCGTTATTCTTTCTTTTATATCGGAGGAGTCATTACTAAACTCGCCGCCTACAAATGCTGAAATTTTTGGTATGTTTACGTGGATTATCTCTCCGATTCTTCTCCAATGCGAATCTTTAGCAGCCTGCTCAGGAGTCATAAATTGAAATCTATACCTTAAGTCGTTTTCCTCCTCACATGGATTGCTATCAACTTTGAAATAGAGTGGATTACCGTTATATTTGCCAAAAACCGTGAGAACCAAGGATTGTAATCTCTGTTGCCCGTCTAACACTAGATAGGGTAAAGATTCAAATGGCTCATCCTCCGAAGTAAGCTTTTCACCAGTTTTATAATCTCGAATGAACTCTCTTGTCCTAATCGGAAACTCTGAGTTTGGTTTCCAAACAAGGAATGAGCCTATCGGGTAATCATTCATCAACGAATCCATCAATTTGCATATTCTTTCTTCGTCCCAAACAAAAGATCTTTGGATGGAAGGCAATCGATATCCACCTTCTTTTATATCCTTTACTACGTCATATATCTTTTGCGTTGGACTTATTCTAGGCATAGCTTTTACCTCGCCTTTTTGGCTGCGGCATTACAGATAACGCATTATATCCAAGCTTGGCACGTATGTTCATCCTTAAAAACACAATTTTTTTCATCTTTATAACACCGTGCTTTTTTGTAATATAAATAGCTATCGGCAAAAAAAAAATCGCGAAGCGTCTAATTAGACGAGAATGTAAAGCAGCGAAGTTTTGAGTTACGAAAATTTTGTTGCCACGAAGTCGGCGATGATTCCATACACTACGCCAAATGGAACTAATATCAGCGCACCTGCACCTTGCTCAAAAGCTGGAATAGTAATGGCAAAACTTACTATTGCTCCTAAAATCGCACCGCGTAGAACAGGATGTAACTTTATGCCGTCCGCAATTCCAATTACAAATCCGATTAATGCTCTGTTATACACGATAGACAGCAGTATAAAGATACCATAAGGCGCTCCCGTCGCTGGATTTTCCATCTGACTCGTGGCGTATGCGCAATACAGCCCGCATAATAGCCCGATTGTGGTTGCGATTGCTATTCTTTTGGGGTTCATATTTACTTTTTCACTATTTTCATCCTGTATCCCTCATCTGCTTGTTCAGCACGAACATCTCGCGCATCATTTCCCATTTCTCCTCTTCTGATAAAGTGGGTATTTCCATTTTTATTTCACCCTTGTTTCAGGTTGCACGTTGGGGGTTTATAAAACTTTTGGTTTCATTTCATTTTTCCGTGATTCTGTTTTCTGTCTCTTAAATCTCTTGTAATAGCAAGATTCAATGAACTGACCCAGGGGCTTTTTCCAGAGTTCTGATTTATTAGGTACGAAACCTCCAAACTTTTTGGGGTTCATTCCGAGCTTTTTCGCCATTTCTATTTGACGTGAACTGAGGTGATATTTTGTCCTGACTAAAGACCAGATATCATCAGATATTCTCTTCTTCTTCTTTTTCATTGTACATAGACTATAACATCCTTCTATTCAAGACACGGATTTACACAGATTTTTTCTTTCTTTTGCTGGGCTGGCAGGGGGGGTATTTTTAACGGCGTCGCTCATTTCATCTTGTCTGTGTTAATCTGTGTCTATAATTTATTTTTTTTGATTTATTATTTTTCATAAGAGCAATATAAATATGGGATCATGATTATAGGAACGCGAGGCAGTAAACTTGCAATATTGCAGACAGAGAAAGTACGTGAGCGATTGAAAGAGGCGGGATTGGAGCATGAGCTTACGATACGAACAGTGCGGAGTTTAGGCGATGCCATAACGGACAGGGGTTTATACGAAATGCCCGAAAAGGGTGTTTTCGTTAAGAAACTTGATATGCTGCTTTTAGAAGGT